>CAZORO010000024.1:0-22349 GCA_964581845.1 uncultured bacterium | reverse complement strand
GATTGCAGCTGGCCGCGCGCCTCTGATTCGGCGATGATGAGGGCATGAAATGCTCCCAGTGAAACACCCAATAGAATCCGCCTCGTGATCCGTCCGTTGTAGCGGATGAGAAGATCCTGGTGGATTCTGTCCAAGGATTCGACAAGGTCTCTTCCATCCGATGGTGGATATCCCGGAACGGGAGATGTCAGTCCGTTGTTGATGAATTCCCAATTCATGGTGGAACTGACCGCCACCGCGGAATAACCCGCGTTGAAAGCCATCTCCGCCATGGCGCAAGCCGCGCTTCCCTCGCGGTGTCCACCCAATCCAGGAAGGATGTAGGCCACGGGAGCGGGCTCTGGTTGTAGCCAAAGCGAATATGGAAGATATCCCCCAGTGGCTTGGATATCCACCTTCCGCTTTTTCCTGCGGAGTGCGAATTGCGGGTCTTTTGGTTCCAGTAAAACCGCACCAATGGTTTGCGTGGCGCTATCATCCACAATGGGAGAGGAGGGAACTTCAATCCGTTCTTGACGCGCAACCGCATAGAGATCCCGTGAGATGGCGTAGGGGTCATACTCCGTGGAAGTCAGCCGTTTATAAGGAATCACATCATCCGAAAGACGGTTGTAAGTGAAGATGGGACTGGCGGGAAAAAGGTAGGTCGCGGGATTGAGAAGGGTGTCTCCGATCTTCCCAATGGCATCTCTCTCACTACTAGGACCAAAAAAGGGGAGCATGAGATACATTTGATTCTCCCAGCCCCACTTCCCGAAGGTCAGTCCGGTGTCCTCGTTGAAAGACCCAATTCCCCATTTGGTGGCGGGATCAAAGAGACCGAGGACTCCTACAGTTGTATTGACACCGAAACGCTTTGTCTCCTCCCATGTCTCCGTAAACTGCCCCTGAAGCAGGTTGTTCACACCCCGCACCGGGTAAGCCAGGTTCCTTCCCGCGTTATTCACACACTTTCGTACCGGCTGGGGGATGATGAACCGGTAAACCTTCGCGGTGGGATCGATCACCCCGATCATGATGCCATGATTCAAGTAGCCGATCCCCCGGTTGACAGGTTCAATGGGATCACGTAACGGTTGGGGAAAGGGGACCTCTTCCTTAAGTGAGGCGCTCCAACCGTTGCTTCTTCCCGGCGAGGGAGAATCTGGCAAACCATCCGCTCCATAGATGGCTGGAGCCACAAAAGCGCAAGCCAAGGCGAATATAGCCAGTCTCATTTGAACAGCGGTAACTGGGGGGATCAGGGATCGGGATGGCATCTCCTCATATGATCGGACTCTCACTTGCAGAACCGTAGCCCATCATGAATGTTCAAAGTCAGCAGTTCCTGGAACGCTTTTTATTTCTTGTCAAGGGCTTCCCTAATCCGGAGGGCAAGATCCTCTTTAGTGAAAGGTTTCTGGATATAACCCAAAGCTCCCAGGCTTTGCATGCGAGCCTCCAGATCTTGATCGATGAAGCCACTTGAGAGGATAACCTTGGTACCAGGCGCCACCTTGCGGATCATCTCGCAAGCATCCAGACCATCCATTTCAGGCATCTGAACATCAAGGACAACACAGTCGATCTCCTCATGGTGTTTGACGAAAAGCTGAACCGCCTCGCGCCCATTGGTTGCAGTCATCACTGTGTATCCAAGATCCTCGCAGGTTCTTTGGACCAAATGACGAATCATTTCTTGATCATCAGCTAAAAGGAGTGTTTCCTTGCCTCGCGGCAGGTGGAGGTTGGGAGTATAGGCCGCATCCTTACCGCTTGGTCCTGTGTGGACCGGAAGATAAACATTGAAGACTGTCCCCTTGCCCAAATAGCTGTAACAATCAAGAAAACCACCATGCTGCCGGATGATTCCATACGCCGTCGAAAGACCAAGACCCGTACCCTTGCCCTCCTCCTTGGTGGTAAAAAAGGGTTCGAAGATTCGAGGAAGCACATCAGGTGGAATCCCCTCGCCTGTATCCGTGACCGAGAGCAATAGGTGGTCACCTGGCGTTGCTTCAGGATGCTCTTTAGCGAAAAAATCAGAGATGTTGATTACACGCGCCTCCAAACGGATGGTTCCGCCATGAGGCATCGCATCCCTGGCATTCACGCATAGATTGAGGAGAACCTGGTGAATTTGTGTCGGATCACCCAGGATCTGGGGCAGAGTACCTTCAATGGAATAATTGATCGATATTGTTGATGGAAATGTGCGTTCAAGAAGCTTTGTGATTTCCTTGATAATGGGTTTGACATCCAGGGGAGCTTTAATCACCTCACCTCGGCGGCTGAAACTGAGCAATTGACGAGTCAGGCTGGCGGCTTTTTCTCCCGCTTGTAGAATACGCTCGACATCTTGGTAACCTGATGAGCCAGGGAGGAGATCTTTCTGCAGGAATTGACCATAGGCGAGGATGACTTGAAGCATGTTGTTGAAGTCATGCGCAATCCCCCCAGCCAGGTGACCGATGGCCTCCATCTTTTCCGATTGACGCAGTCTCCTCTCAAGTTCGAGTTCGTTGGTGACATCACGTTTCACCGCGATGAAGTTACAGATCCTCCCCTCCTGATCGCGGACAGGCGAAATACGAGCCTCCTCTTCGATCACCACCCCATCCTTGCGGCGATTCAAGAAGTATCCATCCCAAACCCTTCCACTCAGGATGGTTCTCCACATTTCCTCGAAAAAGGCCTTGGGCAATTGGCCACTACTCAAAAATCTTGGATTCCTTCCAAGAGCTTCCTCTTTGCTGTACCCAGTAACCGTCTCAAAGGCTGGATTGACGTATTCGATTGTTCCCTCACGATCGGTGATTAGAATGACTTCAGCCACTTGTTCAATCGCGGTGGACAGTCGGCGCAGGTCATGTTCCTTGGCCCGCCGGTCTGTGACATCAAAACAGTACCCGACAAATCCTCCAAAACTGCCATCCAAATCCGTGAAAGGCCGGCCAATGCTGAGTAACCAACGATATTCTCCATCCTTACGTAACCGGCGGTATTCCATCTCGAAAGGTTCACGTTTTTCGAAAGCACGGGACTGTGTTGCCAAGCAACGTTGCAGATCCTCGGGGTGAATACCGGATTCCCATCCCGATGCCAATTCCTCAGCTAATTCCCGTCCTGTAAACTCCAGCCAGCCGCGGTTAAAAAAATTAAACTCACCATCCCGTCCCGACCGCCAGACCAATCCTGGAAACTCCTCGAACAATGTCAGATAAAAATCCCGTGCTCGGACAAGCTCCTGTTCTGCTTGTATCCGCTCGGAAACATCCCGCACCACGCCAATCATGCGGAGTGGATTGCCCTCACAATCATAAAGGAAACACCCTTTCGCCCAGATCCAGTGTACACTTCCATCGGGCCAGATAATTCGATGTTCTCCCTCGAAATCCGTGCCGGTGTCCCGGGCTAAAGCCAGTTCTTTCCATGTCAACCTGAGATCCTCTGGATGAAGGCTTTTCTCATAAGCCGCGAGAGTTCCCGGGAAGGTTTTTGGTTCATATCCATATAGGCGCTCATGTTCCTCGTTCCACTTGATGCGGCCGGAAAGAAGATCCCAATCGAAAATTCCAATGTGGGCGCTTTCCAAAGCCATCCGCAAACGCTCTTCACTTTGCTGGACAGCCTCCTCGGCAAGTTTCCGTGTGGAAATGTCTTCGTGTGAAATCACGATTCTTACTGGTTGTCCACTACCCATACGGCGGGCTCTGACAATAAACCAGCGTTTCTCCGTGGGAGAATGGCAAGGGTATTCCAGGGTAAAATCAGTGATGTCTCCCGTAATAATTCCGCGGATCCCCTTGGCGGCCATCGCGGCCTCAGCACAAGAAGGGCCTGTTGCGTTGTCACAGACCTCGAGATAATTTGTGCCCACAAGGTTTTGGGAATTTGAAAGGTTGTTTTCGCGTGCGAAACGGTCCCAGGAGGCATTGGTAGCCAAGATGATTCCCGTCTCATCGAGTATCGCGATATGCGCCGAAAGCGAATCGAGAGCCGATTGAGTAAGTTCCTCCAGGGTCCGAATCCTTTTATGGGCGCGGGAAATATCGAGTGTCGATTGGAGTGTCGCGGGTAACCGGCGGATATGGGAGGGAGTCTTGATCACATAATCAGCGGCCCCCTGCTTCATGGCCTCGACCGCCACCTCCTCCGATCCTGTACCAGTCACGATGACCACGGGCAATTCTGGATCGACCTTCTTGACCGCCTCCAACACTTGCAGGCCCTCAAAACCAAGGATGTTGAAATCACTCAGGAGAAGGTCATACCGGTCAGCCTGAAGAAGAGATTCAAACTCTTTCCGCGTGGCCGCCTCAGTTAGAACAAAACCCTCATGCTCACGCTCAAGTGCATCACGCACAAGCTCACGGTCATGAGGGTTGTCATCTACGTAAAGAACACGGATAGGCTCTTCCATAGATTCTCCTTCACAGGTTTCGCTTCATTTGAAACCTCTATTGTGTCGAACACTCATGGCGATGGGTATTCCACCCCTTGGGGTGGAGCCACATTCAATACCAGCCAGTATTCAGCAACTTCCTTGACCACTTTGAGGAATCCATCGAAGGAAACAGGTTTGACAAGGTAACTGTTCACACCGCTATCGTAACTGCGTGCCCGGTCCCCTTCATCTTTGGAGGAAGTGAGAACCACCACAGGGATGCGTTTGAGTAAAGGTTTTGCCTTGATCTCACTCAACACCTCATGGCCATTCACTTTGGGAAGGTTGAGATCGAGTAAGATCAGGTCGGGTAATGGGTACTGCTCACGATCGGCGAAACGGCCCTTACCCGAGAGATAATCGAGTGCCTCCTCTCCATCCGTACACACCTGAATAGTATTGCCGAAATGGGCTTCCTTAAAAGCATCCAAAGTTAATTCGACATCCATCCGGTTATCCTCGACAAGCAATATCTTGGCTTCTTTCATATATGGCTCCTTTTCCTGCACTGGGGAAGTTGGACATAAAAACTGGAACCCCTCCCTTCGGTTGTATCGACCCAGACCTTCGCGGATAAAAGATCCGCCGCTTTTTTCACTATCGCCAAGCCAATGCCAGTTCCTGGATATGCCTCGTCGGTGTGCAACCGCTGGAATGGCTTAAAGATTTTCTCTCTGTATTCGCCGGGGATACCGATACCATTGTCTCTGACCTCAAATAGAAGATCCTCTCCCTCCAACCGCGCGGTAATCCAGACTTGCGCTCCTCCCTCGGCCTCCGGACGCCGGTAGGTGATGGCGTTTGAGATGAGATTGAGGAGAATCTGTCTGAGTAACGAAGGGTCTGTCTGGACTTCCGAGGAATCGAGCTCGATCTGGGGATGGACCAGTACCCCAAAATCCTCGGCAAGGTGCGAAGTCTCCCGGATCAGCTCATCGGTGATCTTGGACACATCCACTGGCTCGTGACGGATTGCCTGGCGGCCGATCTTGGCTAAGGAGAGGAGGTCATCGATCAAATGGTTCATCCGGGAGGAGGCCTCAATGATGTTGGCAAGATAATGCCTCGCCTCCTCGTTAAGACCATCGCGATGGCGGCGTGAGAGGATTTCGGCGAACCCGCTGATAGCCCTAAGAGGGGCACGTAAATCATGCGAAACAGAATAAGAGAACATCTCTAGTCCCTGGTTGGCTACCATGATCTCGGCCGTTCTCTCAGCTACTCGCCGTTCGAGATCCTCATTTAGTGAACGGATACGTTCCTCCGAGAGACGCAACTGGGTGAGATCACGCGTGACCTTCGCGTATCCCTTAACTTTTCCTTCCTCATTTTTGAGTACTGATAAAACCATGTCACCCCAGAATAGAGAACCATCCTTACGGACTCTCCAACCCTCCGATTGGTGGGAACCATAAAGACGGGCTGCCTCCATTTCCTCATGTGAGATATTCCGAGGGTTTTCCTTGTCTTCGGGTTGGAAAATGGAAATGGACTGGCCAAGAATTTCCTCCTGTGTGTATCCATATATCCTTTGGGCACCCGCATTCCAGCTCAGGATGCGGCCTTCAGGATCCAGCATGAAGATGGCATGGTCTGTTGCGCCTTCAACCAATAACCGGAAGTGTTGATTTGTGTCTTCGAGTGCTTGGAGAGTCCTCTCCCTCTCAGCACTCGATCGTAGGGCCCAGATCCCATAGGACACATCTCCAGCCAGTTCATTGAATAACTCAATTTCCCCCCCATCGAATCCAGCAGCTTCGTTGGAATGGATGGTGATGACTCCGATGGTATCGTCTTCATGTACCAAGGGCAGGACAATACATGATGCTCTTCCACCTGGATGATGAACAACAGGTTCATCGGCTAAATCCTTACTCTTTGCTGGTATGTAGATGACTTCTGGCTTCCCCGTTCGCAAACAGGAAATAACTGCTGTATTTGACTCAAGTTGTTGACTTCCTAAATCAAACCCAGGAAAGGGGTGTCCGGCCCTCGCCGTCAAAGTGACCCCCTTTTCCGGATCCTCCCCCCTGAAACCAATCCATGACAGTGGGTATCCCCCCACATCCACGAGTATGCGGCAGATCGAATCCAAAAGGTCTTTCTCCTTACGTGCTCGGACAAGGACCTGATTACATTCGGAAAGTATCCTCAATACTCGGTTTACTCGACTCATCTCCTTCAACTGTTGCTCGATAGTACTGAGATACCCACGGCAGATGGCATAAAGAAACAGGCTGGTGACAAAGACAAATGCCCAACCTTTTACAAGTTGGACGGTTTCATATCGCTGAGGTTGTTGAAAAAGGAAATGAGCCAGCCGGTCGGAGAAGAGGATCCACACAACACCCAAAAGGAGATACCCCAGACTTATCCTAGCTGCTGGGGAAAGTTTCGATAGTAGTTTCTTTCGCGGCACCTGCCTTCTCCCGAGAAACTTCCAGCTATTCATACAAGACACATTCCGAAGCTTGCCCAGAAAATGGATCTTAAAACAACCCCATCCAATAGACCACCGATGTGGTAGAATACCGGATTATCAACGAGTTGGGATAGCCCAAAGAAAATGGTGTGAAAGGTTTTTTTATTGTCTGAAATGAAGTTCACGGTCAACAATTTGAACTTGGAACCAAGAAAGGGAATACAGGGAGTAGCCAATGACTTACGGTCCAAGTAGGAGAAATACAGAAGATTGTCAATTGGAGACTTTCTATGCACCAGCGGAAAGGGCTAGCTCGGATTCTATCCAACACATCACCGCAGGTGTCGAATCGGATTTAGTATTCACTAAAGCCTTGGACTCGATGCCTTGCCCAGCGGTGGTACTCAACAAAGAACGTCAGATTGTCTATGCAAATCAACGAATGTTGGCTGCGGTTAAAGCCAGTCAACAGGAAGACCTCCTTGGGAAACGGCCGGGTGAGGTTGTTGGATGTATCCATGCGGGCGAGAAACCCGGGGGATGTGGAACATCCGAGGCCTGTGCCATGTGTGGTGCTGTGAATGCCATCCTGGAGTGTCAAAGGACGGGAAGGATGGTTGTTCAGGAATGCCGGATTCGTGTCGAAACCGGACAGGATAGCGCTCTCGATTTTGAGGTGGCCGCCTCCAGTTTCAATTTGGATGCGGAACCTGTCACTGTGTGTTCGTTAAGGGACATCAGTTCCGAAAAACGAAAACAAGTGTTGGAACGGGTCTTCTTCCATGATGTTCTGAACACGGTGAGTGGGATTCATGGGGTTGTCCAGCTTCTCGTGGAGGATGGCGTCAAACCTCGTGTTGGCGATGATAGAAGCTTCCAGATACTTGTTACCTTAACAGAGAGGCTGGTTCATGAACTCCGTGAACACCGTCAGCTCTTCCTCGCGGAAACAGGCGAGCTGCGGGCATATCCGGGAGTGGTATCGGCACAGGGGATTCTTCAAGAGATTCAGGCGCTACTCTCCAACCATGAAGCCTCGCGGGGAAGGAAACTAAAGATCCAGATAGAGGAAGATTTTAGCCTTGAAACAGATCCAGACCTTGTTCGCCGTGTATTGGTCAATATGGCCAAGAACGCCCTGGAGGCCACTCCTGCCGGTGAAACCGCCACCATCACTTGCCAGGACCTTGGTGAAAGGGTGGCTTTTCATGTGCATAACATCACTACCATGCCCCCCGAGGTACGTTTACAAGTGTTCAACCGTTCATTCAGTACTAAACCGGGGCAGGGGCATGGCATCGGAACCTATAGCATGAAGCTCTTTGGCGAGAGATATCTGGGAGGCAAGGTGACCTTCACCAGCGAGGAGTCCAAGGGAACCACCTTTACGCTGGAGGTGCCGAAGATGTGGGGTGGATGAGATGAGGATGGGAAGATGAAATCCAAGCGCCCTTGACCAGATTTGTGTGGGGATTCAAGATTCTTTTATCCACGGAGGGGACAATCTTGAATGGTGCGATAGGAGTTACAAACCAAGAAATCCAAAGGGATTTCGTGGGTTTCTCTGAACAGTATGATCAAGCATCGCTCTGGTCCTCCCCTCCATTTCCTTCTCGTGCGAGGTTATATCCCAGGCTCCGTTATATGGGAAGCAAGTGGCGGCTCCTTCCATGGATTCATGAGATTCTCAGTCAATACACATTTCAAACTGCCTTGGATGCGTTTTCCGGCAGTGGCTGTGTTGCCTACTTGATGAAAGCAATGGGGAAAGAAGTACACTCAAATGATTTCCTCCTTTTTCCTCACCATATCGCCAAAGCGACACTACAAAACAACCAGATACGGCTTACGAAGCGGTATGTGGATATTTTGATTCAATGCAACTCGGACAAGAGTGACTTTGTTGAACGGAATTTTCTCGGGATTTTTTTTAACCGGAAGGATTTGAGATTCCTCGACAACATATGGTCGAACTTGCCGAAAATGCCCTCGAATATCCACAGGTCGTTGGCGATATCGGCCATTACACGATCTTGTCTTAAAAAACAACCCAGAGGAGTGTTTACTGTATCGGGAAACCTCGAAAATTACCGGGATGGCCGGCGTGATCTTGATTTGAGTCTTGAAGAACATTTCATGGAGTCGGTGGAGGTATTCAACGCAACGGTTTTTGACAATAGGAAGAAGAATTGTGCCCACCGTTCTGATGTCTTCGATTTGGAAGTTGATGATGTCGACCTTGTTTATATGGATCCACCGTATGTCCCCAGGTCGGATGACAACTGCTACATCAAGCGTTACCACTTCGTTGAAGGGCTGGCCTCTTACTGGAGAGAGGCTGGAACTGACATTATGCTGGATACCAAGGTCCGGAAGATACCCAAAAGATATACTCCTTTTTCTTACAGAAACCAAGCAATAGAGGCTTTTGAGAAATTATTCCGGAAGTTCTCCGAGAGCATCCTTGTCCTCTCTTACTCCTCAAATGGTTATCCAGATCTCGACACTCTCCTATCGATGATGCGAAAAACAAAAAGGAGTGTTCAAGTCTTCAAGCAAGACCATCGTTACCATTTTGGTACTCACCGGAATGTCTCATCCACTAGAGCTTCGGTTGAGGAATACCTGATTGTGGGAACCCGATGAAGTTCAAAAAGGTCGATCTGGAGACACTACTCAGCGAAGTCCGGGAACTACCAGCCGACTGGCTTGATGATCTTGGGCGTGAGTTGGTAAAATCCGTTTCTTCTTCAGTTAAGCATCTCCGGATTGTACGGGATAATCTGGAAATAAATTATGTTGCCAATCTACTCCGTAAGGATCCGCTTTTCATTGATGTTTGCAGACTCTTTTTTGGTGAAGGACAGGAGACGGTCGCCCACAAAATGGCCGACCAGCTTGGTCTGAAGTCAATCGATTGGAATAAGATCCGAAAGATAGTGAAAACCGAACCAGAACGAATAGCGACAGCCCTTGTCGCGTTAGGATTGCCAGAGGCGATCAAAGTTCAGATAGAGAAACATTGGACTGTCGAAGAAGTTCTATTGGACCGTTATCGCACCATGCGTGGAAGAGCTATCGCTGGCCAGCAACGTGGACGGGATCTTGAAGACCGCGTTGAAGCGGTCCTTCGGAGATCGTCAGCCCCATTTGAACGTGGAGTTACTTTCATCGGTAAAGGACGAGAGACCGCCAAGTGCGATTTTGCGCTTCCAACAAAAGATCATCCAAAGATCATTGTGGAAGCCAAAGGATTCGAGGCGACGGGGAGTAAGTTAACGGATTTCCTTGGCGATGTGCTGAAAATAATTAATGCTAAATCATATCATATGTATTTCTTTCTGGTGACCGATGGTCGGGGGTGGCTTAATCGTCAAAGCGACCTGAAAAAACTGGTTGAGTTTCACCAGAATGGTGATGTTGACATGATATATTCGATTGCGCGACTTGGTGACCTGGAGCATGATGTCCAGGAGATTCTTGAAAAGGAATAAGTCCAATACCCAAATCCTGAGGAAGCGATCAGGGAAAAAACTCTGAGTATTGTTGTTCTGTGATCCATTATTGTTCAGGTTGAGGTTTACCATGATTCCACGCTACAGCCGTCCGGAAATGTCCAAACTGTGGACCGATACCCACAAATTCAAGACCTGGTTACGGGTCGAGCTCGCTGTCTGCGAGGCCCGTTTCAGGATTGGAGAGATCCCCCAGGAGGACTGGGAACGTATCCGCAAGAAGGCTGCTTTCTCAGTCAAGCGGGTGGAGATGATCGAGGCGGATGTCAAGCATGATGTCATCGCTTTCCTGACCGCCGTGGCGGAGAAGGTCGGACCCGCCTCGCGTCACATCCATGCCGGAATGACCTCCAACGATATGCTTGATACCGCTTTGGCACTCAACATGCGCGAAGCGGCGGGGATTTTGATTCAGGGGCTATGCCAGTTGCGCGAGGCGGTGAAGCACCAGGCGCTCACCCACAAATACACCCCCTGTATCGGACGTTCCCATGGAATCCATGCCGAGCCGACTACCTTTGGACTGAAAATGGCGGGATGGTTTTGCGAGCTGGGACGTGACCTGGAGCGGTTGGAGTTCGCGCGCGAGCAGATTTCCTATGGCCAGATCAGCGGGGCGGTGGGAACCTGCGCGCATCTCCCGCCCGAGATCGAGGAACAGGCTCTCGCGCTCCTGGATCTTCACACCGACCCCGTCAGTACCCAGGTCATCTCGCGTGACCGTCACGCCCATTTCCTTACCACGCTCGCGGTGGTGGCCGCCTCGCTGGAACGGATGTCCACTGAGATCCGCAACCTGCAGCGTACCGAGATCCTGGAGCTCGAGGAGTTCTTCGATGTGCACCAGAAGGGTTCCTCAGCCATGCCTCACAAACGCAACCCGATCACCGCCGAGCAGATCACTGGGCTCTCCCGTGTCATCCGCGCCAACTCGGTGGCCGCACTGGAGAATGTGGCTCTCTGGCATGAACGCGACATCACCCACTCCTCGGTCGAAAGGATCATCATCCCTGATTCCTGCATCCTGCTCGACTACATGCTCGCCAAGATGACCAGCCTGGTCGCCAAGCTGATCATCTATCCAGGAAATATGCAGGCTAACATCGATAAAACCTTGGGGCTGGTTTACTCGCAACGGGTGATGCTGGCATTGACCGAAAGTGGAATGACACGCGAACAGGCCTATAAAATTGTCCAGGGTAGCGCCATGAAAGCCTGGAAAGAGAAGGTTGATTTCCGTGACCTGATCCGCAAGGACATGGATGTCAAAAAAACGCTCTCCAAGTCCGCCATTGAGAAATGTTTTGATCAGGGTTTCTACTTCACCGCGGTGGACAGACTATTTGAGAGAGCAGGGTTAGTATAATTGTTCGGAGGTCACGCTTCAGCGTGTATGTGCAACCATAAACAGCTGGGGCAGGGGTCGAACTCCCGCCCCAGCTTTACTCCCCAACCTGAAGATTGAACTCCGAACAACTCACCCCCCATAATAATCAAAATAGCTCTTGCTCGTTTCCCACAGCCTCAACCGGTGAAGCTTTGCGGGCGGGAAGGCATCCTTGAGGATGCCCCAGAAGACCATTACGATGTTCTCCGAACTGGGGTTCCTGTCCTTAAACTCCTCGGTGTCGAGATTCAGGTAGACATGGTCGAAGGGATCCAGAATCTTCGTCTGCATGGTGGCATCCATCTGGCCGATATCGAGCAGGCAATCGGTCTTGGGATCAGGATCGCCCGCCACGGTGACCTCGAGCACATAATCATGCCCATGCCCATGCAGATTATTGCATTTTCCAAACAGGCTGCGATTCTCCTCATCGGAGAGGCTTGGATTATGCAGCCGGTGCGCGGCTGAGAAACGGTAAACACGCGTCAGATAAACCATCCTGCCCTCCCCGCGGTACTCTCCGTGGAAATCGGGGTTCTCGAACACCTGGACTCCCATGAGCTGGCAATCGTTAAGCCTGGAAGCGATCTCTCCCCACACAAAGGTGGTGAGGGTTTCCAGCGTCGGCCAGCGGTTGCGTAATTTCCACACCTCGATATTGATGTGATGATGGTCGAGTTGCTCCTCGATGGTCTCGCGCATGAGCGAGTCGAGGTCCTTGATGTTCATCACCCAGTCGCCATTTTCATCGACCGGTCCCGCCACCGTGACCCGGATGTCATAGTTGTGCCCATGCGCATGGGTCGCCGCGCTCTTCCCAAAGGTACGGATACGCGCCTCCGGCGTCAAAGTCCCAAGGGCATAGGAATGAGCGGCCGAGATCTCGATCCGCCGTGTCAGGTAAACCAGATTTCCAGGCTGCAAACCAGTTACTCCCGGTGATAGTGAACTCCTAGCGCGGAGGGGGACCTGGAACGTCCCACCGCCGCCACCAGCACCATTAAGGTTAGCAGATAGGGGAGCATCTGGAGATAGGGATAGTGGCCGCGGAGCCATACGTTATCCGAGGCCTGAAGCAAGAGCTGGAATGCGGTGGCCCCTCCGAAGAAAAGAGCCGTGCCAAGGATTCCCAAGGGATTCCACCGTCCGAAGATCACAATGGCCAGAGCGATGAAGCCTCTGCCATTGCTCATTTCCTCGTTGAAGGTGTTTGAGAGCGAAAGGGAAAGCGAGGCTCCCGCCAGTCCGCCGAGAACCCCCTCGAAGAGAACCGCGCACCAGCGTACCCGGTTGACTGGAATTCCTGCCGCGTCGGCGGCTCTGGGGTGTTCTCCAACCGCTTCCAGGTGGAATCCAAGCGTGGTCCGGTAGTACAGCCAGGCCATCACCACCGCCAACGCCACCGCGAGGTAAGTCAAAGCACCTTGCGCGAAGAGCATGGGACCGATGAGGGGAAGGGTCTTCAATCCGAACAGGTTCCATTCAGGAAATGGAATGATCGTGCTGGTAGAACCAGTGGTACCGAATAGCGCCTTGTAGAGCAGTCCGGTCACACCCACCGCCAGGAAATTAAGCGCGGCCCCGGTGACAATCTGGTCATTCCGCAGTGTGACACAGAAGAAGCCGAAGAGGATGGCCAGTAAGAGTCCACCCGCCACCGCTGCCGCCACTCCAGCCAGGAGTGATCCAGTCAAGGCTGCCGCCGCAAATCCGGCGAAGGCCCCCATGAGCACCTTTCCCTCCAGTCCGATGTTGATGACCCCGGATTTCTCGGCGGCCAACTCCCCAAGCGCCGCCAACAGAAGTGGAGTGGAGATCCGTACCGCCGACTGGAGAAAGTACTCCGCTGATTCGAGAGGGATCATACGATTTCCTCGGAGGGAGCGGAGGTGGATTCGCCAGGACGGTGAAATCCCAAAAGCAGAGCCAAGAGGATGACCAGTCCCTGGACCACCGAGACCAGCACCAGCGGGACATCGAGTTCACGTTGTAGTGTTCCCGCCCCTTGGTCCAGGGCGCCAAAGAAGAAGGCGGTTGGGATGACAGCGATGGGATTGAGCCGGGCCAATAGCGCCACCGCGATGGCGGTGTACCCATAACCAGGAGACAGGTGGTCATAGACACGGTAGGTGATCCCACACACCTCGACACCTCCTCCGAGCCCGGCCAAGGCACCTGAAAGCGCTAGAGAGGCGGCCCAGGTCCGTTTGGGAGAGAAACCGGCATAGAGAGAGGCAACCGGGCTGAATCCCACCGCACGCATCTTGAAACCAAGCGTGGTTCTTGATAACAGGAATCCCACCGCAAGGCACAGCAAGATTCCCAGACCTAGTCCCCAATGGATACGGTAACCGCTGAGGATGCGCGGTAGATGAGCGGAGACTGCGATCTCCGCCGACTCCGGAAGGCCGGCTTGGGGATCCTTCAGTCCTCCCCGTACCAGCGCCGAGACCCAATGCAAGGCCACAAAATTCAGCATGATGGTGCTGATGACCTCGGGAACCTCCCGCCATGATTTCATGACACCCGCGATCCCACCCCACACCCCAGCCGCGAGAAAAGCCGCTAGCAAGGACACAGGCAGTGCAATCCACCCCGGCTGTCCCCCCAGGTGTTGCCCCACCGCCACCGCGCCCAGCGCTCCCACAAGGAACTGCCCCTCCGCTCCGATATTGAGCGCGCCTGTACGGAAAGCGAGGGCCACCGCCAGCCCGGTTAACAAAAGCGGGGAAGTCTTGACCAATGTCTCGGAAAGTCTCTGAGGACTACCCAAGGCGCCAAGGAAGAGCGTCCGGATCCCTTCCCAGGGTGTCTCGCCGAAAGGAGCCAGACATAAGCCGATGAGTAGTAGCACTGCCGCGAGGACAGTGATTGTGGAGACCCCGCCACGCAACATGGAAGTTTTCATGCCTGGACTCCTTCCGATGCGGCTCCGAGCATCGCGAGTCCGATGGTCTCCTTGGACCAGTGCTGGCGCGGAATGGCTGTGACCCGACCTTTGTAAAGGACATAAAGGTTGTCAGCCAGATCGAGGACCTCATCAAGCTCGGTGGAAATGAGCAGCACCACAGCTCCCTTTTGGGCATCCTCGATAAGCCCTGCATGGACCGCCTCGCATGCGCCCACATCCAGTCCCCGTGTGGGATTAGTGGCCACCAGGACACGGTGTTCCCTTGAGATTTCACGTGCCACCACCACCTTTTGCTGGTTTCCCCCCGACAGAGAAGTAACGGGGTGATCCGGGTGGGGAGGATGGATTTTGTAACGTTCGATCAGAGCCGTTGCCCGCAGCCTCGCGCTCCGTCTAGCGAGCCATCCATTCCGGGACCAGGGAGCCCTCGATATATCCTTGAGAGCAAGGTTCTCTTGAACTGAAAAACCGGGCACCAGCCCATTCCGTTGACGATCCTCGGAGATGAAGCCAATCCCCGCTTCAATACGGCGGGAAACACTGGATGGCAAGGGTTCATCGTTGTAACGGATCTCAACATTGGTGGGAGTGGAAATCCCCAGGATGGCTTCAGCTAGTTCCCGTTGCCCATTCCCCTCAACCCCTGCAATCGCGGTGATTTCTCCCACCGGGGCATGCAGGGTCCACTCTCCCTGCAAGCGCGACCCGGGAGTGCTATGGCAACGGATCGATAACCTCACCCCTCTGCCCCCCTCTCCCCCTGGGTAAGGGGAAGCACTCCCCCCTCTCCCACCGGGAGAGGGGGGCCTGGGGGTGAGGTCACGTCCCAGCATCATGCGTGATAGACCGGCGCGTGTGGTTTCTTTTACCGGCAGGCAAGCCACAGTTTGTCCCCGCCGCAGGATGGTCACCCGGTCGCAGAGTTTTTCGATCTCCTCGAGTTTATGGCTGATGAAGAGAATCGAGACCCCTTGCTGACTGAGGTTCTTGAGCAGGATGCAGAGGTCCTCCGTCTCTTGTGGAGTCAGTACCGCAGTAGGCTCATCGAGGATCAACAGACGTGCCCCCTTCCAGAGCGCCTTGAAGATTTCGACCCTCTGCAGCTCACCAACTGAAAGGGCTTCGGTTCTCGTTTCCAAAGGGAGATCAAAGCCCAATCTTTGCATGTGTTCGTGGATAGGGATAAAGGATTTCCTTGGGCTGAAATATGACCAGGCCCCCTCGCCCAGAAGGATGTTTTCCCCGACAGAGAGCGTAGGAACCAGCATGAAATGCTGGTGAACCATCCCAATTCCGAAACGCCGTGCCTGCGAGGGCGAGGCGGGGGAATAGGGTCTCCCATCCAGCTTCATCTCTCCACGGTCCGGAGAGAGCAAACCATATAGGATGTTCATCAGCGTGGTCTTGCCCGCTCCATTTTCACCCAGCATGGCATGGATTTCCCCTTGAGCGAGTTCCAGGCAGGCATCCATCAAGGCCACATTCCTTCCGAAGTGCTTGTGGATATGGGAAAGTGAGAGGGCGCTCATCAGTTAGACTTCTCCACAGGAGCGGAAGGATGGGGGGAAGGGAATGGCGGCAACCGCCTCCCGCGCCCAGCGGTAACGGTTGGGATGACGCCGAAGCTTGGTCCGCAACCTTTGGATCACACCCGATAGAAGCTCACGGTTCACCTCTCCACCACCGTACTCCTTGAGAAAGAAAAGCCGGTCGGATTGGCTGAGAGGGGACTTCAACGAGGAGAGCAGCAACTCCGCCAAAGCCCTTTGACGGTTGACTAGCGAGACAGTTCGCCCGATTCGTGCGGCGTGGACATCGATGATGGCTATTTTTGGAGGAGTTTCTACTCCAGAGTCCTTAACTCCGAAGCCCTGTGGCACAAAGAAATGCCTTAGATACGGGAAGGGGTGATCGAATCCTCCTTTGTGAAGCCGGGCAAGGAACCGCGCGCATAGAGAGAAAAGTGTCCTTTTATGAATCCGCAAGGCATGGCTTGGAAGTGAGAGAGCTGCTTGGCTCAGCCAATCATCCATGGCCTGATAACCCGCCAACTCCTCGGTGACAAGGAACGAATCCATTTCCCATGGGCCATTCATGCGTGCGCCCCATGCCAGGACACGTGGTGCTGGGAAATCATGCTCCTCAAGCCATCGCAGCCGGTGCGCTTCCGCCTCTGCCAACGAGTGTGGAGTCTCGAATGAGAGGAGCTGGAGAAGAGGGTGGTTGGCTCCCTTGTGGATGAAGGCCTTGAGATATAAACCCGGCGAACCGAGGCCGGATGAGGGCACAAAGTACACCACTCGATCTCTCACCTGTGAGATCACCTTTGCCTGAGGAGGTTGGAAAAAGTCCTGGTACACCCTCAGTCCTGCTGCTTCCAAGAGGATCTTGGCCCCCGCCGGAATCTCTACTCGCGTTCCCGCCATAATGGGTCCAAGTCTAAACGAGGTACGCTCCGATGGAACAGGTGTGGGTGGCTGTTCACTATGCGCCAACCACCAAGATTCAGTCCATTTCCTCATTCCCGCGAAGGCGGGAATTTACGGTTACTCCTTTCCCGCCGGATTGCTAAGATCCCTTGAACCGTTTTATGTCAAATGAGTTTCATTAACGCCAGTTAATCGATAAGAAATGGAGCTTCAGATGAATCCACAACCGGAGACCATCTCAGTAAACCTGGGTGACCGTTCTTACCCGATAGAGATTGGTCTCTCCCTTTGGAGCCACTTGGCCGGATATATCGAGCAACTTTTCCATCCCAGCCGGGTTGTGGTGATCTCGGATGACCGGGTGGGACCGCTCTATGGGCCGCACCTAAAGAAAACCTTCGGATCACAAACCTGGCGGACCACTTTCCACTGGATGAAATCAGGGGAACAGAACAAGAATCTCTCCACAGTCCAGACGCTTTATGCGGAGATCCTGGATGCTGGTTGTGACCGCAAGACCCCCATCGTGGCCCTTGGGGGTGGGGTGGTGGGAGACACCGCCGGTTTTATCGCAGCCACCCTATTGAGAGGACTTTCCTTTGTACAGGTTCCCACCACCCTGCTGGCGATGGTGGACAGCAGCGTGGGTGGAAAGACCGGCGTGGACATGCCGCAGGGCAAGAACCTGGTTGGCGCTTTCCATCAACCCTCCTTGGTGGTGATCTCGGTGGATACCCTGCAAACCCTGCCACCGCGGGAGGTCCGTACCGGCATGGCCGAGGTGATCAAGTATGGAGTCATCTGGGATGAGACCTTCTTCACTGGTCTGGAGACAAAGATGGACTGCCTGATGAAGGGAGATGAGCAGGAGAGAATCAAGATCATCCGCCGTTGCTGCGAGATCAAGGCCGAGGTGGTCTCCAAGGACGAACGCGAGAGCGGGCTGCGTGAGATTCTGAATTTCGGTCACACAGTAGGACATGCCATCGAGGCCGCGAATGAGTATGGACATCTGCTCCATGGGGAGGCTGTCTCCATTGGGATGATTGTGGAGACCGCTATCGCGGAACAGCGTGGATTGGTCAAAGGCACTGTCCGGCATCGGCTCCATGATCTTCTCCAAAGAACGGGCCTTCCATTCTCACCCCCCGAATGCGATCTGGAACGTATCTGGAACCTCATGTTGGCCGACAAGAAGACACGGGGAGGAAGTATCCGGATGGTGCTACCGCTTGCCATGGGGCGTGTAGAAACTGTTGGCGGCATCGAGCGGGAGGAGTTCGAGAAAGCCTGGAATCTTAGTTTGGAGTAGCGAACTCATTCGCATGGGTTTTTACACAGCGAATGAATTCGCCACTCCGGCGCTTGGGTGGGGCTTGCCCCGCCCGGCCTTACAAGAAGATGTAATACTGAATCCGGTGGCGGAGGTCCCGGTTGACATTCTCCTGCCAGGTTCGGCGCGCTTTCTTGGGGAACATGATGATTTTCCCCTGCTCGTTCTCGTAACGGGTCCGGTACCATTCCTCGGGGTTGCGCAACTCGATCTGGGGAGAATTGAAAGGGGGTTCCTGTAGATTCTGGAAAGCCGGCTCGTCTCCCTCAAAATTGGGATCTGGTTCTCCCAGCAGGGTCTTGGCCTCCAGTGTTCCACTTCCTCCACGGAGCGCGGACTCCGCCTGTTTCCTTTGAGCTTCCTCCTCTTTCTTCTTCAGGAGATCCTCCTCACGGTCCAGACGGAAGGTGATTTCATCACGGGGAATGCCATCCACGCAAATGACCGCCTTGTATTCACCCCAACCCCCAATACGAGACATATCCTCGGGGTGATAGAAAAATCCGATGTCCTGCTCTCTCTTCAGGTCCACACGATCCGAGGCGATGATCATGCCATGCCGGGGAGCATGCAGTTCCATGGAGAGGACAAGTGGAACTTGGTCTTGCTCAGGGAACTCCGAGCGTATCACCACGACCACATAGGGATCATGGTCAGTGAATTGGTTGGTGACACCAATCCATCCAATGTCTGTCTCGCCTTTGCAGGTCCAGAGGTCATAAAGGAGTGAACCCTCTGGATACAAATGGGGATCCTCCGGTCCAGGCTGCTTGGGCCAGATGGCCTGAAACCAGGAGAACAGGCCAGCCTGTGCTGGAGAATCAAAACCAGGCAGACCCATGAAGAATAAACTCGCCGTAACAACAACAACCAACAACCGCATCATGATGGCCATGACAGGAACCTACCCTTTCCAACAATTACGAACCGCGTTCCCGAAATACAGCGCCCCTATGCTTTCTATGGTGTGGCAGGAGCTACTTTCTCCGCGGCCGCTGGTTCTTCACCCACAGTCCCGGAATCCGGGGCACCTCTGTCAGTGGCTTTCATGGCATCTGCAATGGAAAACAAAGCTTGTGCTAATTCCTCGGAGGATTTCGCCAGGGCGGTTTGGGATTTGGCCATTTCCCCCTCTGATTTCACCCATTTATCCAGCTCCATGGAATGCAGCGCCATGCTGAGACGCTCAATACTGGCCGCAAGCCCCTGGCTGGCTTGTGCCAGAGAATAGTTGGCTGATGAAAGGCTCTGGAAAGCCGCATCGGTCTCACGGCCAGAGATCCGTGTGGCTTCGACTGGAACCGCACCCAACCAACGCAATAGGATGTCCGCAGACAACAATAAACAAGCAACCAATAGAAGCTTACTGCTGGAAGATTGAGCTCGGCTGCTCATGGACTTCTCCCCCCTTCTGGACGAGTTCCCCACTCGTCTTCCCCATCTATGAAGATACCAGAAGCCAACTGCTTGTAAAGGTCCATTCTGAGGTTTGGGAGTGGAGAATTCATTCGCCTTTGGACACATGAGTGTGATATTTCTTACTCGCGTAATGGAAAGCGGTTGGGAACGCCACTCCAGAAGGGCGCGCAAAAATATCACTCAACGCCGTACCAGGGAACCTCTCAGGGTAGCAAGGAGATAAACCACACAAGCAAGGATGATAATCGTGGCGCCAGCAGGCAGATTCGGGGAGTAGGATAAGGCGATGCCCAAGGTGGTGACTGACATGCTGATAATCACCGCTCCCGCCATCATCCACCACAAAGTCCGCGAAAACTGGCTGGCGGTAGCCGCGGGAAGTGTCAGCAAGGCGATAACCAGGACAATACCCACGACAGTCACCAGCACCACCACGGTGACCGCAGTCAGACAAAGCAAGAACAGATAGAAAAATTCCACTGGGATTCCGCGAAGACGCGCGTGTTCCTCGTCAAAACAAACCGCCAAGAGGGATTTATGAAACAACAGGCCCAATGTGACTACCACCACATCGAGTACTACCAGCAACCACATCTCCCGCGCCGATACGAGGAGTATGTTCCCGAACAAATAACTCATCAGGTCCTCGTTATATCCGGGAGTCTCATAGATGAAGAGAATCCCCACCGCCATCCCGAATGCCCATACCGCGCCGATCACGGTATCCTCACGTTGACGGAATCTCAGGCTGACCCATCCTATCACCAGCGCCGCCAAAAGGGCCGAAATCAAGGCACCCAGGAGGGGATGACACCACTCCCAACCATGAACCACTGAAAAATACCGGGCGGCTCCCATCCCACCCAAGACACAGTGCGCGATACTTCCCGCGATATAGGAGATCCTGCGGACCACCACATAACTCCCCACTACTCCACATACCACAGCGGCCAGGAGGCCAGTTGCTAGCGCATTCCTGAGAAATTCATGTTGGGCCAACGCGGTGAGGAATTCCATCTCAATGTCCCACTCCATGCTGGTGATCCGGTTCATGGAGGCATTCGATATCATGCCGGACCATACGGATCCCGCCCCCATACATGTCCTGGATCATCTCCCCGGAGAGATCCGTAGTGGGATGCACCATTACCTTTTGCTTGACACACACCACAGTCCTCACCAGGCGGGAGACCACCCCCAGGTCATGCGAGACAAGAACAACGGTCATCCTTTGATTTAAGTTGATCAATAGGTCTAAAAAAGTCTGTTCCATGTGCACATCAAGGTTGGCGGTGGGCTCATCCAACAAGAGAATCTCCGGGTCGCCGGCAAGGGCACGCGCGATGAGGACACCCTGCTGTTGTCCTCCCGAGAGTGTGGAAAATGCTTGGTTTCGCAGCCCAGCGAGTCCCACCTCCTCGAGGGCTCTTATTGAATGCTCCCGGTCGGACTTGCTATACAGGCCATATGAGTGTCCCCATCCCAATCGCCCCATGAGCGTCACCTCAAAGACACTTACTGGAAACTGTGGGTCGTATTGGGCTTTCTGCGGAATGTATCCAATGCGGTGACGGGCTTCCCCGGTGGATCCTCCCATAATACGCACACTCCCCTTGGTGGGCTTGAGAAGACCCAGGATGATCTTCAACAAGGTGGTCTTGCCACCTCCATTGGGACCGATCAGGGATATGAAATCGCCTTGGTGCAGGCACAGGTTGACATCCTCAAGCACAAGGGGGCCGCCATAGGAAAAGGAAACGCCCCTCACCTCGATGGCGGGCTGGCTGGGGTCCATGGGGGGTCTGGTGGATGTGGTCATGGCACTGGGGATGGAGTGGGATCCCATATGGAATTTTACTCCCTCCAGTAAAGGAAGGTTAACGAAATCAGGGCCAAGAACCAATGGCCTGGACTACTCCTGGAAAAGCCAGCTCTCGACCTGGGAATCTGATTCGGTGGGAGTGACTGTGGGTTCTGATGTGGATGTTGTTGTTGGTTCCAGAGTCCTGGTGGGCGTGGGTGGTAATGTTTCTGTCGGAGTGGCCGTTGGTTCTATAGGTCCTGTACCGCCGAACTCATCGATGATCCCATAGAACTGCCCATCGGGGCGGAAACTGACTCCGCTGGCCAGCCAGGAGTTTCCAGTGATCTTGAGCTTCACATACTCATTGATCATCCCATATTCACCGCCCAATCCCAGTGGTGAAACATCAATCGCGAGCGGGTGTTTGCCCCCCACTGTCATGTGGGGCCAGTCATAGACAAGAACTTCTGGTGTATCCAACCAACTCCCGCCACCTGTAACGCAGTAATAAACCCCATTTTTCAGCCCACGTTCATAACCATGCATATGTCCACTAAAGCAAACGGTTACTTTATGCTTCTCCATCAATTTAGTCAGTCTGGCTCCCGCCGCCTCCTCGTCGATCAGGGCCTTGGCTTTGGCCCTCATAACAGGATTCTCCATGAGAGGAACCAGGTTGTTTCGATAAAAGGAGTCACCATCA
>CAZORO010000023.1:0-22437 GCA_964581845.1 uncultured bacterium | reverse complement strand
CGGTTGATCTCTGCCGCACCGTACAAGGATAGAGTGGTCCATCACGCGCTCTGCAATATCATCGAGCCGATTTTCGATCATACATTTATTCATGATTCCTATGCCTGCCGGATCGGCAAAGGAACCCATGCAGCGGCTGACCGCTACACTGAAATCAGCCGCAAGAACCGGTATGTCTTGAAACTCGATATCCGTCAGTACTTCCCAAACATTGATCATTCAATCCTTTATCATGAACCGTTTCGACCATTGGATGAAAGAAGAGATACACTGCCAGTACTACATCCGATATGTTGATGACATTGTGGTACTCTCGGACAACAAAAGGGTTCCTCCCTTTTCCTGGGTGTTAGAGGGGAGGGGATAGAGTAGCGACAACCACCTGAGAATGTGGTACTTACGTTTCATTGAAAAGGATGCGTAAGGAGGCCACGAAATCAGATGCTTGTCGAAGGTATTCTACAAAAGACGCTGGAACTGAAAAGTCATCGTGTGAAACGGGTGTATGAAGAGGGTGAGGGGCTGGTGGCGGAGATCGTCCCTCGCAAGAATGGAAGGGTGTGTTGTGGGTGTTGTGGAGGCCGGGGGAAGTGGATCCACGAGACCCGTCCAGCGAGGCGTTAAATCAGGTGTGTTGTGTAGAATATCGGTCATTGCCGTCGGCAGAGCGGCATGAGATGAAGCGTTCGCGGTTTCTGTTGCAGTAGAACTCCTGGAATATATAGCCCAAACAGAAAAGCCGTCTAGAGGAATTGTTGAAAACAAACCGGAATGTAGTCAAGGCATACTATCTGAAGGAAGCGGTCCAAATGTTCTGGATATATATTCCGCCGGGGCATGTGGCTTGGTACCTTATTCAATGGTTCTGGTGGGCAACACACAGCCGGATCGAGCCACTCAGGGATTTCGTCTGGATGCTGCGGCGTCATTGGGATGGGGTTATGGCATGGACTCGGACGCGAACCTCGAACAGCGCGCTGGAAGGGATGAACAACAAGATCATGTTTCTGTCTAACCTAAAGTTTCCCTGAACTGAAACGCATAAATTTTCGTTCCAGCCATACAGAAATGGAGACGAATTAGTTTTCCTTGAAACTTTTTGATATCTCCAGACCCCCGCCAACGGATTTCCCAATCTACATCATTCCCGGTAACTTCCTCGCAATCCGCCAGACTGAATCCATGGAATGGCAGACCATTTACGTCTTGTATTTCCACAAACAAGGTTCCTGATGCTCCACAATTGTGATTGATGAATAATCTGTTTCCATGAAAAACTAGGGGAGGAGTGGTGAATTCCCCTCCACGATGATCGGCATCGATCGATATGAAACCATCCAGTCGTTGACGCAAGATACCGAGAGCATGTGGACCTTTTATTACTTGCTTGTCAGCAAGCTCGGGACGCAGATAGAGAGAATCGTGAAGGCGGCTGGATCCCCAGTAATACATCAGGATTGAATCGCCTTGATGGATCATTCCATGCCCGATCATATTCAGCCAGCGGTCCCACTCGGAAGTAAGTCCCATCGGAACATAAGCGGACCTGAATGAGCGGTCCCAATGGATCCCATCCCGGCTTGTGGCAAGTTGTATTTCAATCGGACCATTGGCATCAGCAAACTTGTAGAACCAGGGTTGACGTGAAGGGTGGAAATGACGGAAGACTGATGGAAAAGCAAAGTAAGAATCCTGAGCGAGTGGATATTGCAGCACTGGTGCGGTGTAAAAATCCGCAAAGCCATCTTTTTGATCAGCCACTAGAACCGGTTCAATCTCCATAGCCGTAGCATAGTTGGACATCGAGGCAGTCGGTTTAACCGGCCAAGGTTTCAACAGGTTTTGAGTTTCAATTCTTCCGATGGATCTCAGGTTCTCAAGTCCCTCTTGATACATTGCTTCAGGTTCAACACGGTCCACAAAACTATCTGGTTTTTCATAAGTGAAACCGGGACGGTAAAGAAACTGGTTTCCCTGAATCATCTTGAGGGGTTGTTTTATGTTCTGGACACGCATATATACAACGTATTTTCCGAGGCGTTCATCCCACAAAGGGTAAGCTCCCCCCTCTGGAAGAAAATTCAGGACCTTAGCTGCCTCATGGAAACGGAATCCGTCTTGAGAAACATACACATAAACTCCTGACTTCTCAGGATGTGCCTCATCTCTCCTTTCAGCAACCGCCTTAAAGCGTTCCATCTCAGGAGCGTGAAGGTCTAAGAGGAAGGAGGTCTGAAATGGGAAAGGAAGCAATGTGTTGGGATCACCTTCCTTCGGCTCGATACCGAAGGGAGGATAATTGTCAGGAGGCTTCCTCCAATGGATACCATCCGTCGATATCACATAATTCGTGCGAGTTCCGTTGAATGCGGAATAAAACATTCGGTAGATGGAACGGTCGGTGTCATAAATGATCCCCCCTGGGTACAGAGGAGCCTCATTCATAGGTTCGAAGTCAATGGAGAGCTTCTCTGGCTCATTGAGGTGATGAATACAGTTTACCTTTTTCTCGATGAAGCGGTCATCAAAAAGCAGTTGTTTTCTGTCTGCAACATCAAGGACTTGATTCGGGTCGATGTTTGCGAGATAAAGATGCACTTCGGTTACCTCCGCGATACCGGAGACCAGATGCACCTTGAGAATCCCTTTATGAAACCCAATCGGAATGTCCGGTATAGTGACTTTCAATTGGACAGATGACTCACTTCCAGAGGTCTCACCTGAGGTAGGCGACACCTCAAGCCATGGAATTTCCTCATCGATCTCCCAAGGGCCTCCAAGCGTGGGAGAAGAAATCGAGAGAAGAGCCTTGACAGGTCTGGTTTTTCCAAATTCGCACTGAAGTGAAACCTCTTGCGGCCAAACTCTTAAGGAAGGTAACGCGAAGGAAGAGGGAGGTGGGAAGTCAGACTGATATAGCGCCTGGTCAGAAAACCGGATTTCATCCATATATCCCTGCAATTTCTTCATTACGCCTCGTTCCTGGTTAAGCTCGCGATGGTCCCACTGCTGGATAGCGTCACGCATTCCTATTTGAAGTACCGGGTAAAACGGGGGAAATTGTGCCCGTCCATCAGACGAATCATCCGATGGCACATTTCTCCAAGTTCCTTCCACCCGGCATTGGAGCTTTCCATCGAAATAATGACGCAGCTCCCTCCGAGAGGACTCATAGACTACTGCGAGATGATGAAACTCATGGTCAGCCGTCAGCTCACCAGTTGGGAGACTGAAACCTTTAGGCCCATCGAGGGGAAGAAACCGGCTGACAACACGAAGGGTTTGTAGGTTATCTCCATGACCGTAATCGATGTAATTAACTCCGGAAAGACCCCAGATACGGTTGTCCATCCGCATGTCTGTCTTCGCCTTCAACCAACATTCCAAGGTCCAATCATGATCACCCGGATTGAGAGCTGGCTCGGCATGATATCGAAATGCGCCCAGACCATCGTCAGGTAATGCATCTGCATCCAGGCAATTACCATATCTGCCGTTGCTGACAATGGCGGCGTCCGGTCCCAGGCTGAGATGATAACCATTGCCGCTATAATCGTATGCGGTTGTGGCTCCCACCGGATCATCAAAAAGCCAGAGGGCTACCGTTTCGGCATGGATGGAGCTACAAACCAGGAGACTCAAAAGAATTGACAGACTAAAAAACATCGTCAGTGACTCCTTATTAATTCATTGACTTCCATGATGGACAGTGCGAATGGATTATTTGGTTCCATCCCAGCCAGTTCTTGCGCGAGATTCATGGCTCTCTCGCGGTTTCCGGATTTCCACTCGATCTGTAGGAGTATTTCAATCCGGCGTGGCTGGGGATCAAGTTTAATCGACTCTTCCAAGAGGGCCCTGGCCAACGGTTGATCGCCGGAGTTAGCCGCATAGACGCCCATTTCAAAAGACTCTCTTGACCGGTCGGGTCCTTTAGGATTTGAACAACGCATAAAAATCTGCTTACAGGCGGAATACATCTTTACCAAGACTGCATTTCTTTCTGCTTCGGGAATTTCTGTCCGCTTCTTCAGACACTCGGAGAGCCGGAGGTAGTAACTTGGGAGGCCCGGAAAGTATTTATTACAGGATTGGATCAAGGAGTAATATTCCTCACTCGCCTCTTTCCAGGCTCCGTCTTCGTAAAGGCGGAAAGCAAGCTCATCATGGTGGATGAGATTAGCACTCAGATTCCCATTCTCCCCTGGAGAAGGTTTGGATAGGTGTGCAATCGCCGACAGGTATGCCGGCGAAAAAGCGGACTCATGGGCACGCTTCTGGGATTCCAGTATGTTGATCATCTCGTCCTTGTTAATGATCTGATTGAGAGGATAACACCTTTGGAAACCAATCATCCGATTTAAGCTGTTAATTGAATCGATACGCGTATAACCGGCTTGAATCAGGCAGGAGGTCTCATCAAGAATCGCTGCTGGAGAGGAGCTCAGTCCAAGGAGATTCCTGGCCTCTATCTCGCGTGCAATAGCATTAGCCAAAAGGTATTTCCCATGAATATTGGGGTGGACATGGTCGACGAAGAGATCCCCTCCCAGAAGACCCGAGGGTGTATGACCTCGCAGCTCGCAATCAAGATCGATGTAGCATGCCCCCAATTCGGTTGCCACTTCTTGTTGAATACCATTGAACGAGGGAGGGGCGCGGAATCTCATTCCATCCTGCAGCATCGCCTCTCTGTAATACTTTTCGGCGGATTTGAAGTCTCCTTTTTTTTCCGCGAGGCGTCCCTGGAGGAAAAGCATATTTCCATATTTATCGTCCTCCCCCCTGATTTTCTCGATCACAGCTTCCGCATCCTCGGTCTGACCTGCGCAAAGCAGGTTCAAAGCTTGGATACTCAGCGCTCGTAGAGATTGGGCATATGCATCGCTGGTTCCACTCCAAAGGAGAGGTTTTAGGGGGGCGCAGTCTCTTTCATTTGCGACCAATCCACAAAATCCGACCTTTGTCTGGCTCCCAGTGAAAAACTGAGCAATGTGTTTGAGATTCGATCGATAGGTTTCCTCGGTTTTCCGGAATTCATCATCGGTTACCCGGATGGAATCCTTACCTACCATCGCGGCCATCAAGGTCATGGAACCAGATTCTACCTCGGCTCCTGACGATAAAGCGAATCTTTGTAGAAGCTGGTAACAGCGCGTTCTTGACATAGCGGAAATCAAAACTCTCGCTGGACCGTTTTCGATGAACCGGACAGTGGAGCCTGTTCCGTGAGGGCCATAAAATTCATTGTGACCTGTGTAGACCAGAACCAGGTCGGGTTGCAGAAGATCCAACTCGCGTGCCATTTCCCACAGAGTATGGCTATTGATGGAGGTCATGGCGCAATTAAAAACCTCGGTCTTGACCTCGGGATAGGCAGCCTTAAGAATCCGTTCCAAAAAAGCTGGGATTGTCAGATGAACCGGATCAGGCATCCCGAAAATGGTTGAATCTCCGAGGAACACGATCCTCTTCTCATTGGGCGCCTTAACAAGCGGGAAGGAATCGTAGTGGATCATCAGCCCTGTTTCAGAGATCCCTTTACGGGGTGGGCGGAAGATAAAGCGGCCCGCAAGATCGGGATTGGGAATATATCGTTGGGATCCATCCGTATAGGTTTCGATAAGGATTAAGGAGGTTGGATGACCGAATCCAACAGCTCGGAGAGATATCTCGACAATTCCGCCCGTCATGAGGAGCCCTGCCAGGACAGTCGAAAGGGTGAACAGGAGTAATCTCAGGGACGCCTGATTAGCCATTCCTCCCCCGGGCGGTGAAGCGTAAACATCTCTCTTGCCCTTTTGATTCAATGATGGATTTGGAGTCTCCGGCGGCAACATGGATGTTCGATCTATTTCACTTAGCCTGAGAGAGGCCCCACTCGACAGGTTCCAACTCTCCGGGCTCCAACCCGTTAAAATCTGACCACCCAGTGCAGGTCAGCACCAGCTGACCCAAAATGAAGTTAATCGGGTCAGCTGGTGGGATTAGGACCTGTATGAATTTCAATATTGCCTCCAATCCCGGACCTCTGTCTCCACGAAAGAACCCGGGGGTGTGAAAGGCGCGGTGTATCTGACTCCTTTGCTGATCCGGACTTCATCAACTCCACCGTTGAAACCCTGATCATCTCCCGCGCGCCATCCACTTGTCAGCAGGTAAAGCTGGGTGTTCCCTTCGGAGGGATAACAGTTTCGTACATTCCCCTGTAATAGGTTTGGAAGATCAATCGCCAATTGTCCATCCACCCACAGACGGGTATCGGATGTAGCCTCATCGAATGTCAATGCAATGTGGTGCCAGAGACCATCCGGGAAAGGTCCTTGATAAGGGTCGGGAGGATTTCCATTGTACTGCCAGGCACCGGGAGTGCTATCGATTTGGAGAGCCCAGATACCTCCCCCTCGATTCGTCATGGCAATCCAGTCGATCACGCCATCGCTGGCGTTTCCGAAAAAGAAGAGATGCGCCCAGTCACCCAACACACCTGAACCTTCCGAGGATTGCTTCCACCAGCCCTCAATGGTGAAGCTTTCATTGCAGAAAGCCTGTTCGAGAAGACTTCCAGTCTGGGTGGGTCCGCTGGGATTAACCGCTTTGGCAACCTGTCCTTCCGGGGCAAGAAGGCCGACCGTGTTCAGGAGGTAGTTTCCGTACTTGCCCTCGGTCTGAAGTGCACCCGCACTACCGATCTGAAGGTCAAATCCATTCCCGCTCTTGTCGTCAACTGTTGTGGCCCCAGGTTCCTCATCAAACAACCACAGGGCAACAGTTTCCGCCGGGGGAGGGGTAGGAGTCGGAGTAGGTGTCGGTTCTGGTTCGCCCCCCGCGAACGAAGTTGGTGGTGTGAATGGTCCTGTATATCGCAGACCCCGGCTAATACGCATCTCATCCACCCCCCCATCAAAGCCTTGATCGTCTCCACCCCGCCAACCACTCGTCAGGAGATAAAACTGGGTGTTGCCCTCAGCTGGATAACAGTTTCGAGTGTTACCTTGGAGTAGATTTGGAAGATCAATCGCCAATTGTCCATCCACCCACATGCGTGTATTGGATGTGGCGGACTCGAAGGTCAGGGCGATGTGATGCCAGGCCCCATCCGCGAAAGGCCCGGTGTAGATATCACTATTGTACTGCCATGGTCCAGGCAGGTTATCAATCTGAATGGTCCATCTGCCCCCTTCAGGCCCACGGTAAGTCAAAGCGGTGAAGTCCAGGACACCATCAGTGGCATTTCCAAAAAAGAAAAGATGAGCCCAATCCCCCAATACACCTGAACCTTCCGAGGATTGCTTCCACCAACCCTCGACTGTGAAATCCTCACCACATAAAACCTGTTCGAGAAGACTTCCGGTGTGAGTGGGACCGCCGGGATTGATTGCCTTGGCCACTTGTCCCTCCGGGGCCAGCAAACCAACCGTGTTCTGAAGATAGTTGCCGTATTTGCCATCCGTCTGAAGCACACCGGCACTTCCTATCTGAAGATCAAAGCCATGCCCGGACTTATCCTCGACAGTGGATGAACCCGGGTTTTCATCGAACAGCCAGAGAGCGATGGTCTCACCTCCGGGCATGGGAGTCGGAGTTGGTGTTGGAAGCTCCCCTTCCGTGGGTGTTGGTGAGGGTGGTGGAGGACCTGGGCTGAAGCTGTCGGGCGGAGTGAATGTGGCGTCGTACACAATCGCATTGCTGACGCGTACTTCGTCAACTCCACCCCTGAATCCCTGCCCCGGGAAGGCTCCTGACTGGAGAAGGTAGAATTGAGTGTTTCCCGCCGAGGGGTAGCAGTCTGGAATGTTCAATCCCAGGATAGCTGGGATGTCAATTTTTAACGATCCATCCACCCAGAGTTTTGTATCGGAGGTCTCATAATCGAAGGTAAGAGCAATATGATGCCAATCTCCATCGGGGAATGGCCCTGCGTATTGGTTTGGCAATGCATCGCCATTGTATTGCCAGGGACCTGGGGTACTGTCGATCTGAATCGTCCAAACCCCTCCACCTCGACTCGTTGCGGCTATAAAATCCGTGACTCCCTGGCTGGCATTTCCGAAGAAAAACAGGTGAGACCAATCGGCCAAAACCGAGCCAGGTGAATCTTGGCGCCACCACCCCTCAATCGTGAAGTCCCCAGAGCAGAAAGTATTCTCCAGCGTGCTGAGGTAGTGGGTTGTTCCACCCGGGTTCGTTGCGCTCGCAATCTCTCCAAAAGGCGCGAAAACCCCAGTCACATTCTGTAAATAATTCCCATACTTTCCTCCCCCCTGGATTTCTCCAGCCGAACCCAGAATCATGTCAAATCCATTTCCACTCAGATCGGGAGCCATCTTTGACCCAACCACCGAATCAAAAACCCAGAGCGCAACTGTTTCCGGCCAACAACAAGGAACAAGGACTAAAAACACCAACACCAATGAGAGCGTAATTTGACTGACAATACCCCTCGGCATCATTTTAGCCTCCTCTTTTCACCCGGTCCGGGTTAAATTAAACGACATCTGCGGAGAAACCAAACAGCCACCGATTAGTTCAGCGGCCAAATAACATTCCCGGGAACTCAAATGTTCCGTTCGGCCCCCATCCCACGATATCCCCACGGCTTTTGGTCCCATTGGTGGGGCTATACCAGCCTGAAAGTGCCACCGCCATGGCACGCGCCTGGAAATACTCTAAGGCATTTCCGTGAATCGCTCCCGCTCCCGGCTCGTTGATGAGTGGGAACCCATCTGGTCCACGGCTGACAATGATCCACTGGATACGATTTCCTGGACCGTTAGTATCCCATTCCTTTCCTCCCCAAGAGATGTATTGGGTACGGCATTCGTAGTTGTAGAGATTCATGACATTGGGAGGGAAAGGCGGGTCATACCCATTTGGCCCCTCAAAAGGATCATTTGGAAGCCGGGACATGAATTTCTGGGGAGTGGTCAGAGTGGGGGGAGTAAAACCAAAGTAGGGGTTGACCGCGGGATTGTTCGAAAACCTTGGATACCAGGGAAAATCCCTGTTCGTGGTCGCATAGGCCAAAAGAGCAGTTCCCAGTGATTTGATATCACCCGTAGCCCTTACCATTTTGGCCCGAACCTGTGCTTCCAGGAAGTTGGGTAAGGCGATTCCAATCAAAATCAGGATGATCGCAATGACAATGAGCAACTCAATGAGTGTGAACCCATCCCTTCGACACATTGCTATGGACTCCCTTCTTCCGGCCTCAGTTCGCCCTTTCAGCGGACCCTCCTACTCAAAAAAAAAATTCCCACGGCAGTTGTAAATGTAAATGTAAACGATTACATTACAACTTAACATCAGGTGGTGGTTGTGTCAACTCATTTTTGTGAGTAAGAATACCGCGCCATGTCACCCTCATATCAGAGAACAGCGGCTATCATCCGGCATGCGCTCAATTCGAATCAGGCGTAACAATCCAACTGGCTTTCCTACACGTGTCAGCGATGTCGCTAGCGCGGCTGAGGTTTCAGTGGCCACGGTCTCCCGTGTATTCAGCTCAAAGGGGAATGTATCTCCTAGTACTCGGGAGAGAGTTTTAACGGCCGCAAAGGAATTGGGATACCTCCCTCCTTCGGTCCGCGAAAGCAAACCCATCCGTAAACGCGCACGTAATTCTCAAGGACGAGTTGCGGTCCGCATCGCGGATGTGGCCATCGAAGCCGGTGTCTCCACGGCAACCGTTTCAAGAGTTATAAATGGAAGTCCTGGCGTGACAAGAGCCGTTCAGAGAGCAGTCAAGGAGGCTATCGAACGGCTCGATTACCGCCGTCATCATACCGCCATGAGCCTGGGGAAGGGACGTACAGGATATATCGCCATTGTTGAACCAAACGGAACGCAGGTACTTTTCTCCCACCAGTACGGAGGACGCATCCTCGCGGGGATTGGACGTGCCATAGATCGTTTCCCCTTCCGTTTGGTGATGACTGTGAACCAAGACCAATTCGTCAGTCTCCTCAAGTCACGCTCGGTGGATGGCATCATCCTGATCGGAGCCAAACCGGATGCCTCTTACCAGGCTGAGCTTGAGGGAGCTCAGGTCTCCATGGTGATTGTTGGCTCCTATTTACAGAAGACAAACCATGTTGTCATGACACCTGATTACCCGGAGGTCCTGCGTATTTCGATGAAGCACCTGATTGACCTTGGCCACCATTCGATCGGCTATATCTGCGGACCAAGGGATAGTTTCCGGCGCGATGAGGATTTGGGATTGTTCGAACGTTTGGTGCGTAAATCGGGTGTGAGTCACTACGGGCCCATCATGTTGCCTGAAGCCACTCGGCAGTGTGGATACCAGGCGATGACTGAGCTCCTCCATAATGTAAAACCTCGGCCAACCGCGCTCATCTCATCGGCTGATGCACTCTCGCTCGGAATCCTTGAGGCGGCCCGAGACCATTCGATCCAGGTTCCTCAACAGATGTCACTGCTCAGCTATGGGGGGATCGACCAGGCCGCTCATTCAATCCCACCGCTTTCCACAATCTCCGGAGATATTGAAGCCATGGGATCCGATGCGGTCCACCTTCTGGTTGAAATGATTGAGGGGAAAATGCCGGAGAAGACCAGGCATGTGTATCCTGTCAAGCTGATTCTCAGGGAGACTACCGGTCCACCCAGATCGGAATGATGAAAAACATCTTCGATGGAAGATGCGGGGATCATCTCCACTCATTTGAGATCGAAAGAGAAGACTCCGGCCTTGCATAAGTCAAAGACAATCTGTACCGGTTCTGATCTGGATGCAATTTCAGAGAGACTTTTTCCATTTGAAAAGATCACCTGGTGCTGAAACGAATCTCCAACAATTGGCTCACTCTCAGCCAGAATCACATTCTCTCCAGGATGGGTTCTCCGTGCCAGGATCCTCACTCTCATAGAACCCTCTTCTGCTGTCCATGCGTTCACGGTCATGGATTCGATACCCTGATCAAGACGTGTTGGGGGAAGCTCCAGGATTCCCTTGTTTTCTGCTGACCATTCCACGAACCGGTCGATGGGAAGACGGGCATAAGTGGAAAACCATTTCCTTGGAGGTTTGTGCGAACCGCCAACTTGGAAACCGAGATAGAGCCAATCGCCCACGGCAAAAACCTCACGGCCCGCGATGATCAACTTGTCCCCGCGAGTGGGCTCATGACCATAATCGATAAAAGGCTCCCTAGCCCGGTGCCAGTGATAGAGATCATGACTGTTGGCGATGACAGTCCAACCCACCGAGCGGTCGAGATCGTCACGGTAGACCGAGAGATGAGCAAGGTAACGGTCTCCGCGCTTGAAGGGCATGCACACATGGAACTGGGTCTCTCCATCATCCAGATCATCCGGTAGGAAAATCCTTTGCATGTTCGCCCAATGAATGCCATCCGTGCTGGTGGTCATACTGACCAGCCTACGAAAACCTTGTCCCGCACGATTCTGGTAATTCCACCTTTCGTCTCGGTACCATGCCAGCTCAGGATTCTCTCCTGGCATCGGGTAGGTCTTACCCATGCAGACCAGCAAACCTGTGGCGGGATCACGGAGAAAGGCTGAAATGTCACTCATTGATAAGGTATAGCCGGGAGTTCCCACCCAGGCATATGGCATAACAGGGTTGTGTACATAATCCAGCCAGGGTGTTTCGGAACTGGCGCGATGCCTCATCAGGATTCCAGACACACCGAATTCCTCGCTGTGGGCAAGGGCATAATGGTAATCCATAAAACGCATCGTTTGACCGGAAACTTGCCCTCCCCAATCCACTTGCTGAGAGGTCAGATCAAAACGTCCCTTTTCAGGCGGGGTGACGGGATATTCAGGTTCTTGAGCTCGAGCGGTCACCCCCTCGATTTTCACCACATCGTTCATGTCTAGTAAGAGATGTGGTCCAGGTTTGAGGATTCGAGGAGGAGTTGAATTATTTTGAGACTCAGGAGGCGCAAAGTCCCCGGAGTAACAGCAGGCAGCTGTGAACTGCATCTCATCGATAACAGCGGGTAAGGGGTGTTCTCCCTCGATCGTGGAACCAACGCTCAAGTTGTTCTCGCCCGTGGATTCAAACGAGACGAGTGGCCGGGTGAGTGTTTCACGTCCTGTGATCTTGCCACCGGAATAGAGAGTCAGGGTGCGAGTTGCCGACGAATAAGTCAAAGCGAAATGATGAATCGTACCGGGATCACTCCACAACGCCTCGGGAATCAGAAATGTTGCGTCGGTTCCTGAGCGTTCATTCATGAATCGCAAGGAGAGCCCATCGGCTCCAACTACCAAACCAGTCGCCGGGCCAAGTCCATAATAACGCGGGTATCCTTCATGATGCAGACACTCACGCATCATGAAAAGTACATCGCCTGGCGAGGGGGCGGCATCAAAAGTGAGACGGCATTCCCAAGTCCAGTCAAAATCCCCTAGATTCAAATGCGATGGATCAATGTATCGTCGTAACGCCGCTGCATATGGACGTGCTCCAGGTTTCAAACCTCTATCACCTGAATTAGAAGAGACGATCTGTCCCCCCGGTGCCAGGGTTAGATCGTAGCCATGAACTGTCTGGTCCTCCAATTGAAACCGGGTGGGTGAATCCAGAGGTTCATCGAACAACCACTGGGCAGTAACATTTTTCTCGACAAGCGCGGTAACGGAGGTTGTCAGTGGCAACGCCTCCGTTCCTTCGGGAGTGATGAGGATTTCTGCCTTGGCTGGAACACCTTGGTATAACTGGTTTGTGTTTACTTGGATCGTAAGGTCTGTTCCAGCCTGATCGGTATGCCCCTCCGAAGGCTCCATGTGTACCCATCCAGCATTCGATATTGCTTTCCATGCGAGTAAACCATCAACGAGATTTGTCAGCCTGATAGTCTGTGATGATGCAGATTGGCCCTCCACGATTCTGAAAGTCACCTCGCGTTGGTCCAGGCCAAGGCAGGCTTGTTGGCTTTGTCCCGCTAGACTGGCCGGTGGGGTGAATGCGGACCGGTAAAGGACTCCTCGGCTGACACGCATTTCCCCGATGAGTGACCTTATATCTTTAGAGGAATTGGGACGGGGAGTCAGTTGATATCCCTCGGGTGTCTTGCGTAGCCCCAAGTTGTGGTCACGGTCGGGTCCGATTAGGTTCTGGCCGCCGATGAAAAGGCCGATCCGTCCCCCAGTGGAGAACACATCATAATTTTCAGGATATTTCTCAAGCACGCCTTCATTGATGAGACCGTAAACGCTGTGAGTCTGATTTCCTGGAGCGATGCTATGTCCATCACGGACATAGAAGGGGCCTTTTCCATCCTCGAAATACATGAGCCGCTTGGCCTGGGCGTCGTAGCACCAAGCCACATGATGGAAGATGTTGCTCTTGCCTTGGTAAAAGGCATAGTTGACATCCCGGATGAGTGAAAGCCGGTGAACCTCGTCAAACTTGTCGACCAACAGATTCAGATTGAGTGGCAAATTTTGGACTCTTTGTGTTTCATGTCCCCAAAGCCCAACCCCAGCGAAGCGCGCATCCGTCTGGTAACCCCATTGCCAGTTTGGATTGGAGCCGCTTGAAGCGAGATCCACCAGAAGGTATGTCCAATCGACTTCTCCAGCGGGAATCGGCAAGAGGCGTTTCTGCCACCATTCCAGAGTCCAGTCCCTATTCCCCAGGTTCAATGGCGTCGCGGCGATGTCCGTAGCTCCCGCCACGAAGTCCCCGACAGCTTCCGGACATGCAAGGGCATGACCAAACGGCCCAGCCTCCATGATCCGTCCATCCTTCAAAAACAGATCGTAGCCATTCCCGCTGGAGTCTTTGAGGATGGTTCCCGCGCGGGAATCAAGGGGCTCGTCGAAAAGCCACAATGCGACAGTCTCACTTTGAGCACCCTTGGAAAGAATTGAAAGCAGAATGAATAGTATCAAACCCTTCCAGCTACCTGATAGAATACAAGACCTGGCGTTCATTTCCTTCCTCCTCCCTTGAAAGGGGATCGGTCCAAAGTATGGATTTCCTATCTTTATGATTGACACAGCGATTTTCTCACGACATAGATGGCGAAAGGAAATCGGCTGAAAAGGCCTGATCCGCCCGTATTTGCAGCGTCTGTGAGGTTTGTTGCCCCACCTTCCTCGTAGAGTATGACGTTGATAGTCCAATTCCTACCCTGCATAAACCTAAAAACGGCAGTTGATGTCCTTCCCAAGGTCGGCCGAGTGTTAAAAAACCAGTCATCCGAGGACTCCACATCCACTCCTCGGACGTATTTTCCAGCAGCCTCGGCCATCTGAGCGACTTCCCCTTCAAGAACCATTGGAAGATCCAGCTCAGGATCAGCCTCCAATGCCTTTCCCAGCACATTCACCTTCGACGGGGCGTTCGGACTGGTGTAGCTCAGCGGACAATCTTTGACCCAGGATTCGAACAGGTTCGCCGTCTTCAAGAAGTCGATGAAATACGGCAACTAACCCATCCCCGTCACCGCCACTTGCGGATCCCGTTCAACGGGGACCATTTCTGATTCACCCATTGGGTGATATCTCTGGATCTCGTGTGTTGGCTTCGTGGACCTGATTCTCTTCAACCTATACTATAAACACAATCAGCAAGTGCGGTTTTTAGGGTTATAGAAAATTTTGAAACCTCTACTTTTTCACCAGGGAGAATATCCGCAATTTCAAGCACCAGTGTAATGTTGCCTTGAATATCATGATTTTTAGTAATCACCTTATCGGAAATGTCATAGTCTGCGTCAACAACCATCCCTCAACCCCATTCTTTTTCTGGAAGTCCCGATGCCAATATTTAGTTGTATGAAGGGTGGTCAAAGATGCTCGGAGGCCTGTTTCTGCCAGGAAGGAGAGAGTATTACTTTCACATATTGTTGATTCGGCAGTCGAAGAGTATCGTTCTAGTCATTACCTGTTCGTATCAGGTTTGTCACACCTCCTCTGTATGCTTCCCGTGTGTCAATAAAGGCCTCGGGTCTTCCGGTGGCTCAAAGGGACAAGACGAGGAGGTTGGATAGACGGCTTAGTTTTAGCACATGGGACGGATCAGGGGGACAGGTAAACCTGCCCCTTTTCCCGGGCCGGATTGCGGTCCACAGCACTTCATGATGGGGGGATCCTGATGGACTCCACCTTCCAACACCTTGTTCTTGGAGCGTTTCTTCACGATATCGGAAAGGTCATGCAACGGGCAGAGGTTCCTCTTACAGAGGGAACGGCATCGTTAATCTCCGCCGCGGGCCCGACCAGAGATGGGAGGCCTACCCATCAACACGTCGATTGGACCAGCCAGTTCTTCGAAGACCATCTTGGGGATGTTGGTCTGGAAGGTTCGGCAAGTGTTGAACACTCGGCTCAGCATCTCTCATTCCGTCACCATAACCCATCCACCCCTCTTCAAGAGATCGTGGCAGAGGCAGACCGTCTTGCGTCTGGTATGGAACGTGGAGAAAGTCATTATGAGAAGAATATTCATAAACGTGCTCGGCTTGTACCACTTCGATCTCTCCTCTCCCTGAACGGACGGCCGACGGGCCCCCTTTTCAAGTACCCTTTGATCACTCTGACGTCGAGGGACCGGACATCATACCCCCGTCCTGATTCAGCAATGACGGAGTGGTTGGTTCCCGAATACAAGGTTCTTTGGACGGACTTCTTGAAGGACTGGGAGAACCGTGGTACAACAAGATTCGAAGCTTCTTTGGCATTGCTAGATGCCCTATACGAGCGGCATTTCTGGTGTGTTCCCGCGAACACTACTGAAGAAGTTCCCGACAGTTCACTTTACGAGCACTCTCGAGCTACAGCTGCCGTTGCGGCTTGTCTCTACGAGTACCATCTTGACTCGGGAACCCTCCAATCCGGTCCAATAAGGGATCGGACACAAGGGAAGTTCCTTCTTGTCTCGGGGGATCTTTCCGGTATCCAGAATTACATCTTCTCCATTTCCCACGCCGGTGGGGGAAGAGTCGCAAAAAGACTTCGTGCAAGGTCGTTTCTGCTTGGGCGGATCACGCAGATTCTCTCACTACAGATCGTAACTTCTGCAGGCCTAACCTTTTTAAACATCCTCTTAAGCGCAGGTGGGAAGTTCCATGTGCTTCTTCCAAACATACAATCCGTTAGAGATGCACTGTCTACCCACGAGAAACATTGTCAACAGTGGCTTCGGGATACCTTCCAAGGAGAAGTTTCACTCAACTTGGCCTTCGTCGAGATGACAGGATCGGACTTCGTTGAGAAACGAGTCGGTGAAAAATTTTTGGATCTATCTCGAGTTCTCGTCGCGAGGAAGCACCGGTCTTTTGAGACTCTGTTAACTGGGGAGGATGGATGGCATGAGGAGGCTTTTGTTTTTCCTGAAGCGATCAACACATCAGAATCTCCTTCCGGCTACTATGACATCGAAGGTCGTCTCTCGGAGCTAGAGGAAGAACTAGGCCGTGTTCTTCCTCGGGCCAATGTGATGGCAATCTATGCATCGGACATTGGGCGGTATCCAGTGTTGGGTTGGTCTTTCTCCATTGACCCAGAAGTCGAGAAAATGCCAACAGGCGCCCATTGCTTGATCTCCTTTCTCAGGGAAAAAGAGCTCAGATATTCCGACAAGAGAGTTCCGGTTCATTACGAATATCGAGCCACTCACGTTCCGATCTATTCACCCAGAAGCCAACAAGCCGTGGAGGAATACTTCAACCACCATGCAGATGATTCTGTCGAACCAGGCCAAATTCTCCCATTCAGTGCCATTGCCCAAACAGCATCGGGATACAAGTCGTTGGCTTACTTCAAAGCAGACGTTGATAGACTAGGGCTCCTATTCAGGAAGGGACTTGATTGGAGTGAGACGGGTTGGACTCTTTCGAAGATTGCTACATTTTCCCGATCGCTAGAGTTCTTCTTTTCGGGCCGAGTTGAGAACCTGCTTCGTGAGAAACCTTTTGACATGATTTACACGGTTTTCTCTGGAGGTGATGATGTTCTCCTGATCGGTCCTTGGGATGTAGTCCATCAATTTGCGACTCACTTGCAAACTGAATGGCACGAATACACCGGTGGCAATCCAGACCTCACGCTATCCGCAGGCATCACGATTTCTCGTCCTATGACGCCCGTTTGGGCTGCGGCGGAGGAAGCTGAAAATGCACTTTTGGTCGCGAAGTCCCAGCCACCCAAACCTGAAGACGTCCCGAAGAACCAATTGTGCTCTTTTGGCCATTTAATCAAATGGCAAGAGATCCCCACGATCTTTAGAGATGTTGAGCAGATCACCAACTGGTTGAGGGGTGGCTCCTTCTCGACTTCATTCGCCCGAAACCTCGTCGCCTATGCCGAGTTAGCTCGACGATACAAAGAGAAGGGTGAAGTCGAGGGGCTACGATACCTGCCATTGCTCAGTTATGGCCTTTCGCGGAACGTCAAGGACAAGGAGGTGCGCCAGTGGGCTGAAAGCCTCAAAGACGTGAACGGGGACGCGATCAGGGATCTGGGCTTTGTGACAACTTACGCATTATACTTTAACAGGAGATAGGAAAGATTTGAGATTTCATGAGGAGGAAAATCCTGTGAAAAAAAAATGTGAGTCATGTGGCAAGGAGTTTCACGCGATCAAGGACAGTTTCAAATATTGTCCTGAATGTTACCAGAAAAAGAGAGAAAAATCGAGCGGCTTCCAGGAGAAAATAAGTCAAAACTCGAAGGCTTCTGGGATGGCCTCCGGTTCCGGTTACGGAGCAAGGAAGGATGATCACAAAGGTTCGTGGAATTCCCCACTGTCGGAACATCTCAAGCTGGATGGATTTTTCTCTTCAAATCAATCAATTCGACACGAGGAGGTATACAGGGAGACTTCTGAAGGAATTGCTCAGGAGTTTATGAAAGCCCAGTTAAAGGCCTCATCGATCCGTCGTTTTTACGAATGCGTTAGGGCCGCCTATGAAAGATATCTCCAAAACCATTCATTCGAGGAGGCGAAGGAGAGTATTTATCGCCTTCGTCCGTTGGCAACGAGAAGTGAAACTCGGGGAATAACTAAGCGTTGTTTTACTGACTTCATGAAGCACTATATCGATGTGACAGTTAAGAGTGAGAGAAATCTTAGAGGATTTAAGGAACTCTTCATGAGTGTGATTTGTTACATGAAAAACGATTAGGAGGAAGTTCGATGACAATGCTCGTAGGACATAAGATATTGAACGGGACGCTTGTATGTCTATCTGGAGTTCGAATTGGGGCATCTCGTGATTCAATGGAGGTCGGTGGGATAGACAATCCTATTATTCGCCACCCAATCACTCATCTTCCTTATATCCCTGGTTCCTCATTAAAGGGAAAGGTCCGTTCCTTGTTGGAACAAAAATATTGTTCGGAACGAGTTATGAGTACAGGCACACCATGTAATTGTGGTGAATCCACATGTAAAGTATGCGTCGTTTTTGGATGTGGAGATCCCGCAGCTTCCAAAACTCCCACCAGGGCTATATTTCGTGACTGTAACCTAACTGAAAACTCGAAACAGATTTTAGAAGAGGCTAGAAGGGATCTCGGAGTTTTCTACAGCGAAACAAAAACTGAAGTCGTTATCGATAGGCGGACCGTTAAGGCTCACGATCGTATTGGCCGAAGGAATACGGAGCGTATACCTGAGGGGACCGAGCTTGATTTCGAGATCGTCCTTCGGGTTTTCGAAGGCGATCCTGTCGATCAGTATGTTCAGTTCATCAAAGAGGGAATCACGTTGCTGGAGAATGATACGCTGGGTGGTTCGGGAACGCGTGGGTATGGCAAGGTCAAGGTCAAGGATCTTGTTGAGAAGGACGTATAGGGCAGAGCGGCCATGAAGGTCTACCGTGTCTGCATCCAGCCCACCTCCCTCCAGCTGACTTCTTGGCAGGCTGACACGCTTTTTGGCAGCCTATGTTGGGCGCTTCTGTACCGGCGTGGTGAAGAGCGCTTAATGAATTTCCTAAAACCGTTTCTCGACCGAGACCCACCTTTTCTCATTTCCGATGGAATCCCGAAGGGTTACCTCCCTCTCCCCTTTTCTGTCCGGCTTCAGGACTCGCGGGGCGTGACTGACGCGTCGAGCTACGACCGGGAGAAGACCCTCAAGAGAATACGCTTTCTGGAAGAAGCGGAATTCGAGAAGTGCTGCCGAGGCGGCCAGCCAAACATTTCCACAGGTACCGCTGAACTGAGCAAATCGGTTTCCCAGCTTCACTCCACGATCAATCGAGTCACTGGGACCACCACCTCAAGGGATGACGAAGCAGGAGCGAGCCTTTTCCAACTGGGTGGTTGGGTGCCCAGCATGTCCAATCGCGAACTCTCAGTTTATATATCCGACAGGTCGGGTAAAAGCATTGGGGAGTTCATGGAACTTCTTAAGGACTTGGAGATAACAGGCTTTGGGAAGAAGAAATCCATGGGAATGGGAGCCTTCAGGATTACCTCTGAGCCGCAAGAATGGCCGCTACCGCTTCCACCCGAAGAAGCCAACGGGTTTGTTTCATTATCCAACTTCGTCCCCGCCAAGGGTGATCCGACACGGGGTCTTTGGCAACTGCGGATCAAGCATGGAAAACTCGGTGAAGGTTTCGCGGTTGGCGGGGCCCCGTTCAAAAAACCCTGGGTCATGTTTGAACCAGGCTCTTGTTTCCTTTCCGATGGTCCTCCGCGTTCGTTTTACGGACGAATGCTCACAGGACTTTCAGACCGATATCCCCAGGTGGTTCAGTACGGGTATTCTCTTCCACTGCCGATCCATCTGCCTGATGACATCGTGGGGAGGTTGCGAGGGTGATCTGGCCAGAGATTGTCCCACGGCCGCTGGCACGGTTACGGATACTCAGGGTTCACATGTTCCTTGAGTCGGAGGGCCTGGCACGGCTTCCTCCTTTCCTGGGATCAACCTTGAGAGGTGGGCTGGCCATGGCTTACCGTAAGATGGTCTGTACTTATGGCCGTCCCCTTTGTGACGGCTGCCCTGTGCAGTCATCCTGTCCCTATCCCTCTCTCTTCGAAACTCCTCAGGCAACGGGAGAACAGAGGGTGCAGCGGATGAGGGACATCCCCCATCCGATTGTAATTGAGCCTCCCCTGCAACACCGGGAATCCTACCAACCAGGTGACCCACTCGAATTTGCCATGGTCTTCCTGGGAGGGGGGATCCGGCACCTTCCCGAAATTGTCTTTGCCACCAAGGAGATGGTTTCGCACGGCTTGGGTAGTGATCGAGCCCGCTTTCGGCTGAAAGAAATCAGGGACAGTCAGGACCACTGTCTTTATGCCAACGAAACCGGCTCTCTAAGTCCTCTACCAGCTCCGATTACGGTGGGGAACTTGGTGAGCGCATCAGAAATTATTACACCTCTCCGGATGATCCTGGAAACTCCACTCAGGTTGAAAGTGGATGGGGACATAGCCGGACGTGGTCTCTCACCCACTGAGGTTCTCAAGGCCGCCTGCAGACGTTTATGGGGGCTTCTAGTGTGGCATGAGAGAGTTCCAAGAGAAGAGGTCGATTTTCGTCCTCTACTGGCCCCGGACCGTGTTCCCAAACTCCGCACATCAAATTTACATTGGAGGAAACTGACCCGTTACTCGAACCGCCAGCAAGCGAAAATCCGTCTCGATGGATTGGAGGGGGAACTAGTAATGGAAGAAAACCTGGAAATATGGTGGCCGGTGCTCCTGGCTGTTCAGCAGGTGCATATCGGCAAGAGTGCGGTAATGGGCCTTGGGAAAGTGAGGTTGGAATCCGATGCCAAGTGTGTACGTCACGCGACCCCAGTCAGTGGTAGCGGTCCACAATGACCGCCTTCAAGTCGAACTCGAGGGAAACCGGCTTCTCGATCTGGCTCTCCGTAGAGTAGATACGGTTGTTTGTTTTGGAAGAGTTCAAGTCACAACCCATGCCCTTCACTCATGCTTGGAGCATGGAATCGATTTGGCCTTTGTGACGAGGGGAGGACGATATAAGGGAAGGCTGGCAACGCCCCTTTCGAAGAACATTTATCTCCGCCTTGCTCAATACGATCATTCCCGGAATGCCCAAGCCTGTCTCGAACTCGCACGACATGTTGTCAAAGCCAAGGTCACCAATAGCCGGAATCTCCTCAGGAAGTTCCATTACAACCATCCCTCCCCGAATCTTGCCGAGGTGATCAGGAAGCTGGAGAAAATCCACATCCTCCTGGATCGATCCCTTGAGGTCATGCGGATTCGTGGACTCGAGGGTGTGGCCGCCAAACTTTACTTCAGCCTCTTCGACCTCATGCTGCGTTGCGATCTCAGGTTTGACCGGAGATCAGCCCACCCCCCAAAAGACGAAATTAACTCTTTGTTGTCACTGACTTATGTCATGGTGATGAACGAAATTCACAGCATGCTTGAGCAAATGGGCTTTGACCCCCATGTTGGTTTCCTGCATGCCCCAGGTTATGGCAAGCCCTCTCTTGCCCTCGATATTCTCGAACCCTTCAGGTCTGCATTGTGTGACCAGACCGTCCTGCGGCTTTGCAATCTGAGGATCATTGAAAAGGAGGATTTTGGTCCTTCCGATGAGGGGCATGGGATCCGTTTGACGGATGCGGGACTGAGGAAATATCTCGAAAATTATGAACAGCGGATGACGCGGGAGTTCCTGTACCCAGAAACTGGGCGGAGAGTGTCTTGGCGGGATTGTCTCCGTCAGGATGTTGAAGGAATCCGTACCGCGCTTTTACGTGGGCAGAAGTTCACCCCCTTTACGACCCGGGTGTGAGTTATGTGATGGATACTTTCGACTGGTTTTCCATGGAGACTGAAGACGGAGGAGGGGAGGTTTTCCACAAGGATATGCGCTATATTGTGGCTTACGACATTGTTTCAAACAAGAAGCGGCTGAAGCTTGCGCACATCATTACGGAATATGGTGACCGGATTCAAAAAAGTGTCTATGAAGTTTTTCTCAATGAGAAGACATATCCCGAGTTATGGGAGCGGCTCATTGAACATATCACCGACCCGGATGACCGTTTGCGTATGTATCCACTCTGCCGTTCTTGTGAGAGCAAGGTCGAGGTTGCGGGTGGTGGCCCTCGAAGGCTTGAGGAGGTAGAGGTCTATATTGTGTGAAACCTCTAACCTCCCAGATGCTGGAAAAGTGGGGGGGATTAGAATTGTGTCGCAACCAGTTATGAACACAGAGCTTGTGATGATTGTGCTGAGACAACCGTGAGGAAGGAGGTGACCAAGATGGGTTGGATTGACGGTGGGTTAGAATTGATGGCTTCTAACACCTTCATTTCACATGGTTTGCAGAGAGTGCGGTAATAAGGAGACCCCAATTAATGAGGGGATTGAGACCCCCCTGTTCCCCTCATGGCAACTCATGTAAGAAGTTGGGTAATAAGGAGACCCCAATTAATGAGGGGATTGAGACTACGTGTAAGATAATTGTGAAGGGCGTCTGAAAAGTGC
>CAZORO010000022.1:0-23024 GCA_964581845.1 uncultured bacterium | reverse complement strand
CGGCTTGTATCCCGGCCTCATCGCCCTCGTCCAATCCGGCAGCTAGGGCATCCGCCGGGTTTAATGCCACATAAGGTCTCGGACACCGTTGCGCAATAGCATCGGAGAGAACACTCAGCTCCTCCGATCCAAAGATGTGATGGAGTGGAACAAGTAAGAATTTCCCAGCTTTTGGCTGGAAAGCAGCGGGAATATCCGTGAAGTAAGAAAGTGAACCTCCCGCCGGTTCGATCAGAAGCACCCCCGGATCACCACCCGAGAGCGGACCGCCCACTTCCTCCTGAAATTTAGTCAGAGAGTTGGCGGAATTCCAACCTGGAGCCCAAAAACGTGGATTGAGCGCGGCGGGAACCTCTCCTCGATAACCCTCCATCGAGAAAGCCAACGGAGAGTCAGGATCCTCGGGTGGCTTCGGTTCATGGATGGTGACATTGGCGAGCATCGCGGTCCGTCCGCTGTACCGGTGCGGTTGCCTTGCGATTCTCATTCCCCGTATCCGGAAGTCAGCCTGAGGAGCCGCTTTGCGGACTCCGGCCAAATGAGGAAGTGTTTCCGCGAGGGCTTTAATGACATCGCCAAGATCTTTCCAATTCCCTGCCCCGGCCTGTCCAGAAACATTGATCAGGTCAATGACCCAGCGCCAGGATTCCTGAATATCCCCCTTGGGTACAAAGACCTGGAAGAAGCGTTGCGCACGGCCCTCGTTGTTGACCAGAGTTCCATCGGCTTCGGCGAATGTTCCCGCTGGTAAAACTACATCTGCCTTGGACGCTGTGCCGGTGGCTGTGTGATCGATGACAACCACCTGCCTGGCGGCGTGGAGGAAAGCATCCACCGCATCGGCTTCAGAATGCCGGTAAAGATCATTCTCCAGAATGACAACTGTCTCAGCCCTGTTCTCCTTCACCGCCTGAAAGGCATCCTCCAGCGGAGCGGCCTCCCGCATCCCCAACCCGAGGCTGTTACAATCAGGGACAACCAGGGAAAGACCGGCGGTGTGGCCAGAGGCATTTAAAGCCCAGGCCACATTGGCGGCGGCCTTGAGCACCACCTCGCTCCCGGCTCCTGTACCGGAGACAATCACGGCCTTGCGAGCTGACCTGAGCTCGGTCGCGATCTCCGCGGCCAGAGTGGATACCCCGGAAGCAAGCCCTGTCACGGCGGGAGCGGAGCAATCGAGCAGGTAAGCGACCGCATGGCCCAGACGCGCAATGTCCCCGGGAGCGGTGTGATAGGTCCTGGTGGCGATGTCATCCAGCCGGGTCGCTGTACTTGAGGCAATGAAGAAAGGGCCTCGTTCATTTTGAGCCAGTTCGCGGACGGCGGAATCATGCCACTCAGGGATGTTCACCTTGCCTGCTTTTTCGATTCCCTGACGTCTGGAGGCTTGTCTCAATGCCAAGGCCAGCCTGGGCGCGGTCATGGTGACATCTTCGCCGAGGATAAAGACAGCATCCGCTTCGCCCGCCTCGCACATTGAAAATGCAGGAACAGGTCCTTTTCGCAGGATGTCCAGACAACGTGAGATCAGCTGAGACTCCTTACGGGAGACACCACTGAAGAAGTTCTCCGGTCCTACCAGCGACCGTAAGGCAAAATTACTTTCCATGCTCGCGCGCGGAGAGCCGATACCGATCACTTTGCCTTTGAGCAGATCTGTAAGGTGCTTGAGAACCTCATTTTTAGAAGTACTGGCCAACGGGGAATCCTTGGCGGCACGCATCCGTGGCTCACGGACACGCCTATCACCATTCACAAAGCCATATCCAAACCGTCCACGGTCACACAGGAAGTAGCCATTCACCTCGCCATGGTAGCGGTTCAGGATCCGTCTCAGCTCCCCATATCGTTCGCCAGGGATGGTGTTACATCCCAGCGAGCAGTGAGCACAGACGGAGGGGGCGGTTTGGAGGTCCCATTTGCGGGTGTAGTGCTGCTTGAGGGTCTTGTCGGTGAAAACCCCCGTGGGACAAACCTCCACCAGGTTTCCACTGAACTCACTCTCCAAAACTCCATCGCCGTCTCTGCCGAAATAGACATGGTTCTTGGAGGCGAAGGCATTGAGGTCATGCCCATCCGCATAATCCCGGTAGAACCGTACGCACCGGTAGCAGGTGATGCAGCGGTTCATCTCATGGTTGATGAACGGCCCGAGGTACTGATTATTGAAGGTGCGTTTCTTGAAACGGTAGCTGCGGTAGGTGTGACCGCTCATCACGGTCATGTCTTGCAGGTGGCACTCACCGCCTTCGTCACAGATAGGACAGTCATGTGGGTGGTTGGTCATCAGAGCTTCGATGACCATGGCGCGGAATTCCTTGGAGTCCCGGTCTTTGATGGAAAACCGCAGTCCCTCCGCGACAGGGGTCATGCAGGCCATCACGATCCGTCCAGTCTTGTCGTTTTCATCGCGGTACTGCTTCACCGCGCATTGACGGCAAGCGCCCACCGAGCCAAGCGCTGGATGCCAGCAGAAATAGGGAATGTCGAGACCCAGCGATAAGCAGGCATGAAGCAGATTCTGGCCTGCCTCGACCTCATATGGAGTATCATCAATCCAAATCGTCGGCATGAACTTACTGGCTCCACGGACACCGTTTGTCCACGATGTGCTGTTCAAAATCCTCATGGTAAAATTTCAATGCACTCTGGAGTGGTTCCGCCGCGCCGGGGGCCAAAGCGCAATAGGTATTGCCCGGTCCCATGAACCGGCATTGCATGGCCAACTTGTCCAAATCCTCAGGATGCCCCTCGCCATTCTCGATGGCCTCCAGAATCTTTACGACCCAGGGGAGCCCATCCCGGCAGGGAGTGCACCATCCGCAGGATTCCTGCGCGAAGAAACGCTCCAGGTTGAGAACCATCCCCACCGGGCAGGTTTGGTCATCGAGGATGATCATGGTTCCTGTTCCAAGACGGCTTCCCGCTTTCCCTATCGTGTTGTAGTCCATCTTGAGGTCCAAGTGTTCCTCAGTGAGAAAGTCCGTCGAGGCTCCGCCCGGTAGAAAACCTTTTAGTTTGAGTCCATCCCGCATGCCACCCGCATGCTCCTCAAGGATCTCGCGGACAGTCACCCCCAGCGGGAGTTCCCACACGCCAGGACGCTTCACCTTGCCGCTGACTCCATAGAGCTTGGTGCCGCCATCCTCTGACTGGCTCAATCCCTTGTACCACTCAGCTCCATTGGCAACGATGTGGTGCACATTACAGAGAGTTTCAACATTCTGCACGATGGTGGGTTTCCCGAAGAGGCCGCTAATCTGAGGAAAAGGAGGCTTGGTTCGTGGATTAGCCCGCTTCCCTTCCAAGGAGTTCAACAGTGCGGTTTCCTCGCCACAGATATACCGTCCCGCACTAATGTGCAAGTGCATTTCATGGTTGTATCCAGTGCCGAGGATATTCTTGCCCAGATAACCCGCTTCGTATGCCTCCGCGAGCGCTTTCCGGAGCCGTTCGGCGGCAAGGGTGTAACCCCAGCGAAGGAAGATGTAGGAAACCTCCGCTTGGATTGCATAGGAAGTGACGATCATCCCCTCGATCAAAGAATGCGGGTCACCCTCAAGGAGGAGCCGGTCCTTAAAGGTCCCCGGTTCCATTTCATCGCCATTACACACCAGATACTTTGGACGGGCCACATCAGGTCCCATGGGAACGAAACTCCATTTGAGGCCAGTCGAAAAGCCCGCGCCGCCACGTCCCTTCAGCCCCGATGCCTTCACCACTTCGGTGACAGCTTTGGGCTCCATGGTCTTCAGAGCGGTGCGGACACCCTGGTAGCCACCCGCGGCCTCATATTCTTTAAGGCCAAGCGGTTCGCGCGTTAGGTCTATATTCTTGGTGAGCGGGCGTTCCATGAGATCAGTTTCTTACTGGTACTGCTCCAATATCTGGTCGATTTTTTCAGGTGTCAGATCTTGGTGGAGGTCATCCCCCACCATCATCGCCGGAGCATGGTCACATGTGCCCAGGCAGACCACCGGCAAGAGGGTGAACCTCCCATCCGGGGTCGTCTCTCCCAGCCCAATTCCGAGCCGTTTCGAGAGATAATCACGGATGTTGCCGTAACCCATGATCCAGCAGCTCACGCTGTCGCAAACCATGATGACATGCTTGCCGACCGGTTTACGGAAGATCAGGTTGTAGAATGTCGCCACGCTGTCCAGCTCAGTGGGTGTCATCCCCAGCACATCCGCAATATCACGGATGCTCTCATCAGAGACCCAGCCACGGTGTTTCTGCACGATCTTCAATGCCTCGATGCACGCGGCTTGCTTGTGCTCATAGAGATGAGTCTCGCGTTCGATCTCTGTCCTTTCCTCGACGGTCAACATGTTCTCACACAACCCGTTTCCAAAATTCCTTCATCACTTGTCAACATCCGCCAAAACGAAATCGATGCTTCCCAGAACCGCCAACACATCCGCGATGGTCCCTCCCCGTGTCATTAGCGGCAGCATCTGTAAGTGCCGGAAAGAGGGTGTCCGGATATGTGTGCGATAAGACATCGTGTTCCCATCACTGATCAGGTAATAGCTGTTGTTGCCCTTGGTTGCCTCGACCCCCACGAAAGACTCGCCGGGGGGAATCACCGGTCCCCAACTGACCCCCAGAAAATGATTGATGAGGGTCTCGATGTCATGCATGGTTTTCTCTTTGAGCGGGGGCGTGGTCAAAGGATGATCCGCTTTATAAGGTCCCTCGGGCATGTTCTTCACGCACTGCTCGATGATCCGCAGACTCTGGGTCATTTCGGCGATCCGTACCACACCGCGGTCATAACAGTCGCCATTCCCCGCGGTGGGGATATCAAATTCAAAACGCTCATATCCCGAGTAAGGCCGTTTCTTACGGAAATCATATTCCAAGCCACAAGCACGCAGGCCCGGGCCGGTGACTCCCCAATCGATGGCCTCCTCCAGTGAGTAGGCGCCGATTCCCACAGTCCTGGCTTTGAAAAGGCGGTTACGCATCACGGTCTTATCCCACTCCAACAACCGTGAGGGCATGTGGTGAATAAAATCGAGGATCATCTTGTCCCAGCCACGCGGCAGGTCTTGGGCAACACCGCCGATCCGGAACCAGCTAGGGTGCATGCGTCCACCGCACACCGCTTTAACAATGTCGAAGATGCGCTCGCGGTCATTGAAGGTGTAGAAGACGGTGGAGAGGATCCCGATGTCTTGAGCAAAGGTCCCATACCAGACCAGGTGGCTGGCGATACGGAAGAGCTCACACATCATGATCCGGATGGTTTGAACCTTTTCTGGAACCTCAATTCCGGCGAGTTGCTCCACCGCCAAGACGTAGGGGAGGTTATTCATCACGCCGCCGAGGTAATCGATTCGGTCGGTATAGGGAATGTAGGAGTGCCACGATTGACGTTCCGCCATCTTCTCGGAGCCACGGTGGTGGAAGCCGATATCGGGAACGCAGTCCACAATCTCCTCGCCATCCAGTTGCAGAACCAGGCGCAGGACGCCATGGGTTCCGGGATGCTGAGGACCCAGATTGAGGAACATGAAATCGGAGGTGTCACTGCTCCTCTTCATCCCCCAGTCCTCGGGACGGAATTGTAATGCCTCCTGTTCAAGATCCTGTCTCTCGTCCGGCAGTTGGAAGGGCCCCATCTCGGTGGCACGCGCGGGGTGTTCCTTGCGGAGGGGATGTCCCTTCCAGGTATCGGGCATGAGGATCCGGCGGAGATTGGGATGGCCCTCAAAGGTCACCCCGAACATGTCCCAAGCCTCACGCTCGCACCAACTCGCTGACTCCCAATTACCAGTCACTGTGGGTATTGAGGGATATTCGCCTTGGAGTGGGACTTTTAGCCGCACATCGCTGTTACGGTCGAAAGAAAGCAGATGGTAAACCACTGTGAAATCGCTGGCAGGCTGTTCTTCCCGGTGAATCCGCAGACGTTCATCAATGGCAAAGAGATCATAGAGCATCCGGTAGGGTTTAGGGCTGTCCTGCTTGAGGTAACGGGCCACTTCCTGGATGCAATCCCTCTCTACCCACAAGGTTGGAATCCCGTCATGTGTGGCCTGCTGTTGGAGAATTCTCTCACCATAACGCGCACGCAGCTCCTCCACGACACTCATGTCATGAGGCACGGCACTTGGGGCAAGATATTTCTCGGCGGCAGTTGTCATCATGTGTTGTTTGTACGGTGCCAGCCCGGCGTCAATCCTCACAAGAAGTGGCGGATTTCATATGGATTCCCGCATTCGCGGGAATGACGATTTCCAAATGAAATATCCCAACTCGTCATTCCCGTAAGAGCGGGAATCCAATGCTGCATCCCTTTTTCAATGGCTCCTTAAACCTCATCGGGAGACCGGATGATCGTGGCTTGTGACCGTTCGGCTCTCTTCAAGTCCCGCATGGATGGTGGTATTGGCCGTTCGAGACCTTGTGGTCCCACCACCCAGCTGAAGGGACGTTTCTCCTTTCCGGCTTTCTCCCGCAATAAGCACAATCCTTCCATGAAGGCATAAGGGCTGGGAGGACAGCCGGGAATATACAGATCGACAGGAAGAATCTTGTCCACCCCCTGGACAACACTATAGATATCGAACATCCCTCCGGAGTTGGCGCAGGACCCCATCGAGATGACCCAGCGTGGTTCCATCATCTGCTCATAAAGACGCTTGATGATCGGCGCCATTTTGATAAAGGGTGTTCCAGCGACAACCATCATGTCAGCTTCGCGTGGAGTGCCACGGATGACTTCGGCGCCAAAGCGTGCGATATCGAAACGGCTGGTGAGACTGGTGGCCATCTCCACAAAGCAGCAAGACAGACCGAAGTTAAATGGCCAGATGGAGTTCTTGCGGCCCCAGTTGAGCAGGTCGTCCAAACGCGCCAGGATCACGTTCCTCTGAACAGCCTCCTCAAAGGAAGCCTCCCCCAACGCACGGATCGTTGAGGAATCCAGCTTCGGTTTACTCAGCCAGAACCTCATCCTTATCTTCTTCCTGTAATGTAGTTTTCGAGCTCCACAATGAGATGCTCTTTCTCGGAGATGACCTCTTTGACCACATCCCCAATGGATATCAAACCAACGATCTTTCCCCCCTCGATCACGGGGAGGTGGCGGACCCGTTTATCGATCATCAAGGCCATGCATTCCTCGACTGTTTGAGAAGGACGTACATACAAAACTCTGTCCGTCATGATGTCACGGACCGGGACATCCTTGGAGAATTTCCCTTTCAGGACGATTTTACGGGCATAATCACGTTCCGTAAGAATGCCGTGGATATGCCCCTGATCAAGAACCAAAAGGGCTCCAACCTCTTTGTCCGCCATCATCTTAAGGGCTTCATATACAGTAGAGTCTGGAGAGATCGACCAGATGTCATAGCCCTTTGTTTGAAGAATTTCATGGACAGTTTTCATGCTTCTTCACCTTGTTCAAAAAGGAATCAAACAGCTCTGGTTCATGGTTGCTCAATCGCCCTTTTCCAAGGTCCGCCTTTGCCTCCTGGGAGGACCCGCCTCAAGTGCACCCATTTTCCACAGGTAGACTAACGAAGCGATGAGAATCCCGGTAAAAACAAGGATTTTGAAGTATCCAGACCAGCCCAGTTCTCTAAAACCGAAAGCCCATGTAAAGATGTAAACTGCCTCCAGGTCAAAGACGACAAAAAACATGGCGAGCAAGTAGAAAGTGGCGGAAAAGCGGAGACGGGCGGATCCCTCGGAGACAATGCCTGATTCATATGGGGCTCCTGTCGCACGGTCAGAGTGCCGTTGCCCCAGAAAATGAGAAAGAACCACTTGGGCGGCGACCACAAATACGATGGCAAGGAAGTACACAATGAGTGGCCACAATGGCGCGTTGGCTATGGCCGCTGTCTCAGGCAACGCTATCCCTCCAAAAATCAATACAACCGAAAACTAACTTCTCATTTGGCAGTAGAGCCTGGAAGATGGAGAATGCCATCAACATCAAGGCAACGAAACAATTGATCCTATCATCCTGGTCCCCTCATTCGCAACCCTGGCGAATCCTCCAGAGCCTCTCAGCCGAATCCATCCAAACTCATTGACAGATAGGCAATCCCTTCTCTATTCTTCCCCCTTCCAAAGGCACCCCTAGTCCTTCAGAGCATCTATTTGGAAGCATTGCTGGGGTGGCCACCAACTGAGTAGGATTCTGAGCATTCATGCCCCCTTCTGTCCAGATTCCAAGGGGTACGGATCTGGGCCCTATGTGAAGGGGAGTGAAACCGGGGAGGTGTGTACCATGCCACTGAACAAGAAACAAATTGAAGAACTCAGGTCACTTCTTCTCAAGGAGCGCGAACAGATCCTGAAGGGGATCCGGACCGGCGGGAGCTCAGAGGCCGCCATGGGCGGTGACTTGGTGGACCAATCGACCGATCTGTCCGAGCGCGAGATGGAGCTCGAGCTCGCTGAACATGACCGTGAGAAGCTGCTTGAGATCGAGGATGCATTGCATCGTATCAAGGACGAAACTTACGGCATCTGTCTCGAATCAGGCGAGGAAATTCCTTATGAACGCCTGAAAGCGGTTCCCACAGCGAAATATACAGTCCGCTGCCAAGAGATGCTTGAGCGTAGACGCTACCTTCAATAGTGTGATCAGAGTCAGGTCCTTTAAGTGAATTTGATCTTCATCGGCTACCGGGGAACAGGTAAGACAGTGGTTTCCATGCTCACCGCTCAACGGTTAGGCCGTGAGCGGATCGGAATGGATGCTGTTCTGGTAGAGCGGTTTGGAATGCCAATCCCGGATTTCGTTGAACGGAATGGCTGGGAGGCCTTCCGGGATGCCGAATCAGCTCTTGCAGAGGAACTCGCCACACGGGACCAATTGGTCATCGACTGCGGTGGAGGTGTAGTAGTCCGGGATGGTAATATCGAAGCTCTCAGAAAACAGGGGCGGATAGTTTGGCTAAAAGCCTCCGTGGCAACCATCGCCCAGCGTATCGGCGGGGACACTCAGCGTCCCTCGCTAACCGGAACCAAGTCCTTCATCGAGGAAATCGAGGAGGTCCTTTCAAAAAGGGTGGCCCTCTATGAAAGAGCCTGCGATATTCAAATAGTCACGGACCGCCTGGCAATAGATGAAATCGCGGATCAGGTACTCACGTGGTGGCAAGACCAGGAAGTTCATCAAGCTAGAGTCCCGCGGTCAGAGTTTCAATCTCCTTGAATTTCTCTTCCGCGAGCAGCTTCCCATATGGGCCCATCACACCAGCGGCGATATGACGCCAGGCAGTCCATACCTCGTGAGTTTGCCCATACAGAGTCATCTGCCGCGTTGACAAGGCTGCCTCAGAGGCGGTGAACTGCTCAATCGTGGATGCATCCCATTGGGGCATCCGGCCGGCCAGCGTAGCTAATCTGGAGATGATCGTCTCCGCCAGTTTCCGTCCATCCTCTGTATTGGCAAACTGCTTGGGATCTCGTCCACCAACCCCCTTATGAGGTTCTTCCCCAAGGCGTGAAAGGTCCACACTCTCCGGATCAAGATACAGCATCAATGAGGTTTCACCCCAAGCGGCGTGATCTCCGTAATACCCCTCATCCAGCGCGAGGAAGTATTCGGGAGTTCCCAGGATAGGGATCCCCAGGATACGGCTCATGCGCACGGCGGTCTCACGGACCACGATCTGTTGAGCCGCTCCGTAGTGTCCGGTCAGGATGATGACCGCTTTGAAACCCTGACGGGCTGCTTCGGCACAGAGTCTCTCCAGCCAGGGACGCAGAAGGTGAGAGTGAACTGAATTCTCTGGGTCCATGATGAAGGTGTGTGGCTCATTCAGCCCACCTACCCCTCCGTAGAGGGGTGGAGCCACCAATCCCCCGCCCCGTCCAGCCGCACGGACACATAACATGTGGGCTTTCAAAGCATCCAGTCCAACTATGTTATGCAAGCCATGCCACTCAATCGTGCCTAAAGGCAGAAAGAGGGTGGGGCAGACCCGCATCGCTTCCTCGATCTCTTTCGGTTTGAGATACTCGAGGCGGGTTTCCATGGATACAGGCTCCTCCTCTCCGACCGTTCTATCCAATCACATCCAAACGGCGCAACAGACCATCATGCTGGGCATGCATCTCCATTGGCAGGCGTTCCCCAAACTGCTTGAAATAATCAGCGATGGCCTCGGCTTCTTTCAACCAAGCTTCCTTGTTGACCTCGAGGAGTTTATCAATCGCGCCCGGAGCCAGATCGAGACCCTCCAGGTTCAGGTCGGACTTCTTTGGAACCCAACCGATCGCCGTCTTGTCCGCTTCGACCTCGCCACTGCAACGCATAAGAATCCAGTCAAGGACACGGATGTTTTCGCCATACCCAGGCCAAAGGAAATTGCCATCATCATCCGTACGGAACCAGTTGACATTAAAGACACGGGGTTGTTTGACCATGCGGACTCCCATCCGCAACCAGTGCTCGAAATAGTCGGCCATGTTATAGCCGCAGAAAGGAACCATCGCCATCGGATCCCTGCGAACCTCGCCCTGTTTGCCAAACTGGGCCGCGGTCCTCTCCGAGGCCATGGTCGCACCGATATAGACACCATGCGTCCAGCTCAAGGCTTCATAGACCAAGGGGGTCAGGTGAGCCCTTCGTCCACCGAAGATGATCGCGGAGATATTGACCCCATGATGGTGATCAGCACGCCAGGAACGGGAAGGACATTGTGAAAATGGGGCGGTAAACCGGCTATTGGGGTGAGCACCCAGTATGGGTTTCCCATTCTCATCCTTCATATCGGGAGTCCAGTGATTTCCTTTCCAATCCCATCCAGACTCCGGGGGGGGTTGCTCCATCCCCTCCCACCAGACATCCCCATCTTTTCCCAAGACCACATTCGTGAAGATGGTATTCTTTTTGACGGTCAACATGGCGTTCGGATTGGTTCTCATGCTAGTCCCCGGCGCCACCCCAAAGAATCCAGTCTCCGGATTGATGGCCCATAGTTTCCTGTCGGTATCAATCCGCATCCAGGCGATATCATCTCCGACCGTCCAAACCTTGTATCCCTTGGCCTGGAAAGTCTCAGGTGGAACCAGCATGGCAAGGTTGGTTTTGCCACAGGCGCTGGGAAAGGCCGCCGCGATATACTGGATGTGGCCGTTGGGACGTTCCACGCCGAGGATGAGCATATGCTCGGCCATCCATCCCTCCCGGCGGGCCATGTCACTGGCCAATCGCAGGGCCAAACACTTCTTGCCCAGGAGGACATTTCCTCCATACCCAGAGCCCACACTCCATATCGTGTTGTCTTCGGGAAAGTGGAGGATCAAGCGTTTCTTTGGATCACGTTCCGCCTTGCTGTGCAGACATTTCGTAAAGGTTCCCGCTGCCCCCAGCTGGTCGAGAACCTCATCCCCCACATGACACATGATGCGCATGTTCATGACCACATAGAGGCTGTCAGTTAACTCAACTCCATACTTGGCGAAGGGAGAACCAACAGGTCCCATGCTGAAGGGGATCACGTACATGGTTCTTCCACGCATGGCTCCATCAAAATGTCCGCTTGCAATCCGGTAACCTTCCTCGGGAGACATCCAGTTGTTGGTCGGCCCCGCATCATCCTTTAAGCGTGTACAGATGAAGGTAAGATCCTCGGTTCTGGCGACATCATTTTGTGCTGTGCGGTGGTAATAGCAGCCGGGCCACCTTTCTTGATTCAAGGGAATAAGATCTCCAACCTCGACAGCCTCCTCGGTCAGAAGTTTTTTTTCTTCCTCACTCCCATTGATCCACACAATTTTTTCTGGCTTGCATAGGTACGCCATTTCTTCCACCCAGAGTTCCAGGGCTTGATGTCTCACTTCGATCTCTCCTTCAATGATGCGATTGACTAGGATTTGTCCACCCCGCTGGTAGTCAAAACCTCTCGACTCTACCTGCCAGGGGCGGGCTTTGATGGACCCACATGCCGCGCCCAAGGTTCTTGAGTATACGGGGCGTCTTTGATAGAGGTCAACGGGAATGAAGAGTTTTTCAATGAAGTCCAATAAAAAAATCTGATCTTGACATGGTCCACGATATGGATACCGTGAACCAAATGATGCGTCAGTTGTGAAGGAATGCGCACACCACCCAAGGTCTGTCTTGCCTGTTCAGGAGGCGGCCATCTTAGGCAGATACTACTCCTCAAGAGTGTCTATCAGGACCTCGACCATTTCTTTATCACCCAACGGACTCCCTTGGCGGAGTCAGCCGCGATCGAACACCGGATTTATTATGTCCCCGATGTGGCCTTGGGCATTCTTAACCGGAGCCCACGGGCTTGGTGGGCCTATGCACGCAATCTCGCGGGTAGTTTGAAAATCCTCATCTCGGAACGCCCTGATGTCATCCTCAGCACCGGCGCGGGTGCGGCCTTGAATGCTTTTTTATTGAGCCGGTTGATGGGAGCACGAACCATCTTTGTCGAGACTTTCGCTCACACAAAAACTCCCTCTCTCACGGGACGCCTGGTTTCCCCCTTTGCCCATTTACACATTATCCAATGGCCGGCTTTAGCAGAACAGTTTCCAAACGCCAAAGTGATCAGCCCCCTTGTTGAAACTGGTAATTCAATCCCCCAAAAAGATGAGAAGATCCAACAAGTTCTCGTGACAGTGGGAACCCATGGTCCCTTTGACCGCTTAGTTAAAGAAGTTGAACGTCTTCACGCAGAGGGAAGGATCGCCTCACCCGTCGTCGCCCAAGTGGGGCCTGGAGGGTATCAGTCCCCCGATTTCCGCTGTTTCGAGAGTTGTCATCAACCTGAGATGGAGCGATTGCTTCAGCGATCCCATCTTTTGATCACCCATGCTGGAACAGGCTCCATCCTGTCGGGGCTTAAAGCAGGATGTAAAGTGATTGCCATTTCACGTCAATCTCGCTTCGGTGAACACTACGATGACCACCAGCTGGAAATACTTGAGGAGATGCAGGCACGCGGGGCGGTCTTAGGAGGAAGAGACCCTTCTTGCCTTGCCAGTCTCCTTGAACAGGTGACGGATTTTCTTCCACGTGACGTCACTGTTTCAACCAGTGGGATTGAGGCAGAAATCCTCCGTCAAATTTGGGCATGGTCTAAAAACACAAAGCAGAACCAAGAAAACTAGCCGGTCTTACGTCCAGCAATCCACGTTGGCAAGTTAATCTGAATAGAGGGGTCTTCATTCCCCTTTTTCTGAACGCTGGCTACCAAGTCCGCGACACTGGTTCCCTGGAGGTAAGCGATGATCCGGTCACGCAGTTGTGTCCAGCGCTGGTGAAGCGGACAGGGGTGTTCATCTTTGCATTCCGCCCAGCCAATGGCACATTCATCTAATCCCCCCAAGGCTCCAAGAACCGCCATGACATCCCAAAGCGTCACGGTGGCAGGATCCTTGATGAGACGGTAGCCCCCCCCTGGTCCCCGGATAGGTTGGACAATCTTGCTGCGTGTCAGAGACTTCATCACCTTGGATAGGTGATGACTTGATAGACCCTCCGCCTGCGCAATCTCCAATACGGTGACAGGACGCGGGTTGTTCCGTGCCGCCAGATAAATCAGGGCACGGATTGCATATTCCGTCGGTTTCGCGAATAGAAGAGCCATTTCAGATCTCTCCACCCCCCCTTTCCCAAGGTGATTGAGTCCAGATAACAACTACTACTCAGACGCGAGGTTTCATAAATTGCCAATCTCGTATACTGAATACAATCATAGGATTACGGATATCGCTAAGTCAAGTGACTTTTTTATCACGGAATAATTGAGGACGAGGAGGTGGCAGCCCGAACGTGAATGATCAGGCTGCCATTGGATACGATTTACAAGGAATTACTTGTTTGCGGTTTGACGTAACTTGAAATTGTACGCTTCCTCGGTCACAACTGACTGAACACCTTGTGCGGGCACTTCGGCGCCCGCTGTCCACAATGCGGCGTTCAGAATAATCCTACGGAAGTTCTCATCCTTCCAAAGAACATGGAAATGACCCCCCGTAAAACCGAATCCTCTGCCTCCATCCTCGCGTTCGACCGCCCAAGAAACCACTTCCGAACGTCCGGGATGTTTCTTTGTTTCCTCGGTAGCACGAGTGTTATCAGGGGGAATAGCCTGCAAGAGAGGCATGACACCCTTCATCCCATCCCGGAAACGCATGCAATAGTACCACTCATCCTGGAGCTTGAATGGAGTCACACCATTAGTCACTGGGTGTTTCGGAATGGATTTGAAGTCAGCCATCCAATGAGGATTGATCGAGTAGCCTGTTTCATAGTACCCCCCAATCCAATCCATAAGTTCCTTCCCACCTTTATCCTTGGGAACCTCCACTGAATAGTGAACCAGAGCGAGTCCCACTCCCTTCTTCATCAAACCATCCAGGATCGAGAGGTGATCGCCTTGGATCAAGGGAGAACCAGCGCCACCATCCATATAAAACAGAATGGAATTGGCATTATCAAATGCGCTCGGATCCTCCGGCCAACCACCGTAATAGTCAGTGGCAATCACGCCGGGAACTTGATCGAGACAAGAGCGGAGAAGATAAATCCCCGCGGGATGTTCATGATCTCCATGGCCATGACTGGCCAGACCGGCCACTAGGACGATTTTCTTCTTATCCGTCAAGGGCAGCCGCTTCATACGGATATCCTTGAACTGAACCTCCATAGGGGGACCCGCGTGAACCTGGAGCGCCAAAAGTCCGGAAAAAGCGCGCTTATCCACTTGATCGTCAACCACCTCACAGGTGGCCTGCCCGTTGATGGACTGGAGGATCCGGTTTCCCTGGACATGAATGACATAGTTATTCCATTCATCCATCTTGATCCCCTCCAGAAGCTTGGCGGCATCGCCAGTCGACCCGGTCACTTCTTTAGTTCCATCCTCTATAATACACAACTGTTGACCACGCTCGGCTAGGATACCGCGTCCATTTTCCTCATAGAGAGCGCCAGCATATTGACCCGAGGCGTCAAAATCGGCTTGGTAACCACTGATCACCCACTTCTCGACTTCCTTCGAGCGGTATTGGATCCCTGAATTTCCACCCATCAACTTGAAGGAGAGACGCAATTCGAAATCATCCACCTCGCCATCCCGCCAGACCAAGAAAGTGTTCCCCTTGGTGGGATTCTCTGCAGTGGTTTTACCCACAATGGCTCCATCCTTGACTGACCAGAACTTCGGATCACCATCCCAACCCTTCAGGTCCTGACCATTAAACAGGGAACGGAAACCCTCTTCGCCTCCCTGATTTCCAGCGGCGGCGTGAACAGTACCCAGTAACAAGCACCCGAGGATTAAACATGCTGATAGCATCACAAGTCTTTTCATATTGTTTCCTCCCAACAGATAAAGTGGCTTTCCAGCCATTGACAATCTACCAGACTCTCTGGAAGGTTGTCAGGGAGGAGGCAGCGTAAATCGGACAATTGCCTGATGACCGGACTGGGTGGTATGATGTATTCTCCGAATGATTCCGGCGGCTCATGACGTCTTGTGATCGAGTTTCAGGGTCCTTCCGCTGGATCTCCTATTCCCCTCATCTACCAGGAGGAAAATGATGATCGACCCACAAAAGATATTAGGCGGATTAGTGAATACCGCTCTCTCAGCGGGTCTCAAGAGCGGCAAGAAGGGGAAAGGAGGTCTCCTTGATACGAAAAGTTCCGCTTTGGGCATGGGGTTGATCGGTTTGGCGATTGGGGCCTTTGAACATTTCACACAGCAGGCAGGACAGGCCAGTAATCAGCTTTCCTCCCCTCCACCGAGTCCTCCACCGCTTCCTGGCGCACCGGGTGCCGCTCCCCCACCTCCGCCCATCTACACTCAAGGAGGCTCCATGCCTCCTCCCCCCCCGATTAGCCAATCAATCTCGAGCGATAGGACACAAGCAGATGATGCGCTCCTTCTAGTCAGGGCCATGATCGCCGCCGCGAATGCGGACTACTCGATTGATGACACGGAAAAAGAGGCTATTCTCGCGCGGGTTCAGAAAATGGGGATGAGTGATCAAGAAAAAGACTACATCTTGAACGAACTTGACCATCCCCTGGGACTCGTGGAATTGACGAACCAAGTCAAGACACTAGAAATGGCCGGGCAAGTCTATGCAGTCTCGTTGATCGCAACCCAAGCGGACACTGAAATCGAGAGAAACTACCTCAAGAATCTGGCCAAACGTCTGAACCTGGATGCGGCTACCACGGCCAAGTGGCACCATCAGTTGGGAATCGAGGATTTTTGAAAGGAAGGTGTCGAGATGGGACTCTGGTACCTAAGCTACAACAGTCAGCAAATGGGTCCTTTCGATCAGGCAAAGGCCATCGAGATGGCCGCCACCAACCCGGATGGTTTCGCCTGGACAGAGGGGATGCCGGAGTGGAAACCAATCAAGGAGGTCGCCGAACTTCAGCGCGCGATCCGTCCAGTTCCTCCTCCTCCAAGTGCCTCCCAAACCGCTGACGCGATCGACTTCAAGATCCTTGGAAGCGAAATGCAGTTCGTCGAGATAGAACTCGACACCGGCGAAAGCGCGGTGGCCGAGGCGGGCGCCATGATGTACAAGGACCCCACTATCCAGATGGAGAGCGTTTTCGGAGATGGGTCTCATGGCAGCGGCAGCGGAAGTTTCATGGATAAACTTATTGGAGCAGGCAAGCGTCTCTTGACATCGGAAAGCCTCTTCACCACGGTTTTCACCCAGACAGGCAGCGGCAAGGGACGTGTTGCTTTTGCCGCTCCCTATCCGGGCAATATCATTCCACTACCACTCCAATCAGTGGGTGGACGGTTGATCTGCCAGAAAGACAGCTTTCTCTGTGCTGCCAAGGGTGTGGCAATCGGTATCGAATTCCAGAAGCGAATTCTGACCGGTTTATTCGGGGGAGAGGGATTCATCATGCAGAAGTTGGAGGGCGATGGTATGGTCTTCCTTCATGCTGGTGGCACTATTGTGGAACGGCAGCTGGGGCCTAGCGAGGCGCTACATGTCGACACTGGTTGCGTGGTGGCTTACGAAGGTGGAGTGGACATGGACGTTCAACAGGCGGGTGGCATCAAGACCATGTTGTTCGGAGGTGAGGGTTTATTCTTCGCCATCCTGCGGGGTCCGGGACGGATTTGGCTTCAGTCTCTCCCCTTCTCACGTCTTGCGGGAAGGATGCTCATGGCGGGACGTGGAGGGAAGGAGGAAGGCTCTATACTCGGGCCTCTCGGGGGATTGCTGGACGGAGACAACCGGTATTAAAAAAAACACTTATCACCACGGAAGTGTAAGAAGAGAGGTGTTCAGATGACGTTATCCCCTTCCTCAAGTGCGATTCAAAAGCAACCCGCCATCCTGGGGGGCCCACCGTTGAGGACTCGCCCCTTCGCGGAGTGGCCGATTCCAAAGCCCTGGATGATGGAGGCTCTGCGGAAGGTCTGGGAATCGCGCGAATGGGGTGTTGGCGCACCTATTATTAATGAATTCGAGAAACGCTTCGCCGAGTACATCGGAGTTCAATATTCAGGCAGCTGTGTGAATGGGACCGAGGCGATCACTGTGGCACTGCGAGCCACGGGAGTCCGACAAGGCGATGAGGTTATCACCTCTCCTTACACCTTCATCGGCACCATCACTCCCATCATGGCGATGGGAGCAATTCCCAAGTTCGCCGATATCTCCCCTACCAACTACCTGATGGATGTGGATTTGATCGAGGCGGCGATCACGGAACACACACGGGCCATTATTCCGGTCCACATCGCCGGCTGCCCAATGGATATGGAACGTGTATGCGCAATCGCGGAAAAGCACAAACTCATTGTGATCGAGGACTGTGCGCAGGCCCATGGGGCGGCATGGAAGGGAAAGAAGGTGGGGGCCTGGGGGCACACCGGAACCTTCAGCTTTCAAACCAGCAAGAATATGAGTGCCGGGGAGGGAGGATCGGTCACCACCAACGATCCCGAGATAGCCAACCGGATCTTCGCGGCTAAAAACTGCGGTAGAGTCCCTGGAGGCGTCTGGTATGGCCATGAACACTTCGGAACCAATCTCAGGCTCTCCGCCTGGCAGGCCGCGCTCCTGATCGGCCAGATCGATGAGCTCGATGCGGAGAATGCACACCGTCATGCCAATACACTCTATCTCCAATCGTTGTTATCGGATGTGGAGGGTATCGAGGCTGTGGCGGTAAATCCGGAGGGAGTCACCTCCCATGCACACCACTTGGTCCTTTTCCGTTACTGTCCCGAAGCCTTCGCGGGATTGAGCCGCGGCCAGTTCACGAAAGCTTGTAACGAGGAGGGAGTTCCTCTTAGTGGGGGTTATGTTCCCATTTATAAACAAGGAAGTGTTGCGGAGTATGCAACCTGGCCCTACATCGCTCCTGTATTGAAGTCTCGTGGAATCGATTACTCCAGGATGGAGTACCCGGTGACGGAACGCATTTCAAACCAAGAAGGGATGTGGATCCACATGGGAGTCCTCATGGGTCCAAGGGAAGACATGGAGACGATCGCTGAGGTCTTTCTGAAGATTCAGCATCATGCTGGAGAGATCCGCGCGCGTTTGACAGAATAGACTTGGAAAGAGATCAACCTTTCCGCTTGGAATGGGTACGGCCGCGGACTGCTTTCCAATCCCTGGTATATATGGCTTTGGCTTTATTCTCACTCCCCTGCTCCGAAGGCTCCTGACCGCCTATCAAAGTTAAACCATACAATCCGCTGACTCCCCCTTGCATGGTGGCACCGAGATACTCATTAAAACGAGCATCCAGGAAATCAATGACAAAGCCCAAACGCTGCAGATGGCGTTGAGTAGCCAACTGGAGAGTGGGAGGCGCGAGAGGGACCGCCAATCCAGCACGGCGGAGACCCTTCGGGTCTAGAGCCTGAGCGCCCCTTTCAAGGAAGAGACCCACCCCATCCGGCGTGTAAGGGGGATCAGTAAAGAAGAAGTCAAATGCTCCTGTCAGTGGCTTGGGAAGAGCATCACGAAGGTCCGCCTGAAGCACCGCCAAGGGAAGGTCCTCGCTCAGAGCCATCTCCGAGAGGAATTCCACCAGCCTGAGATCCACTTCCACCACAACCGCCATGCATCCTCTCAGGACTTCCTCTCCGAGAGATTTACGAACCATTAGCAGAGATACCAAAGAAGTCAGGTCATCATCCCCCAAGAAGAGGCAACGCTTGCCTTGAATGACACCCATTTCGAGGAACAGCTCCGCGCGTCCCAAAACAGTCTCCATGGTAGCATGGGACTGGTCCCAGCGTGGATCGGCAGAGGGACGTTCTTCATAGATCTCATCAAGCAGTTCGAGGAAGGGATCCCCAGAATCACCATCATCGGAGAGTGAAAGCGGGATATAATCGAGAGGCGAGGAGGAGTCCTCCTCCACTTCATTACCAGTTTCATCTTCTTCGATATCACCCGCCTGATCCTCCAAGGCCTCTGGTGGAATGGTGCGATGGAGATGAGGCTGGTTTTGAATCTCCATGGCAGGTGTTTGTGTCATGGGAGAGCCCCAGATCGCCTCAGCTATCCAGGAATGATCATCGGAAAGGCACATCCCGCCCCGGCGGATCAGCCAGCCATGTTTCTCGAGTTCGCGGCGGATCGCGGAGACCAGCGGAATGGGTAGGCCGGTCTCCGAGGCCACCGTCCTGGGGGAAACCGGTTGCAACTTGTGAATCAAACGCAGGACTACCTCCACACCAGTGGATCCTTCCTCCAGCGAGGTAGCCCCAGCAACTCTCTCGCAGATTTGGGCAAGCTGTGTTTTGGGGTCCATGGAGAATGAAAAAGGCCCGCCGACCTGATCGATCCACGGGCCTTGGATAACCTTGTGTGTTGTTCGCTCAGGAGGTTTGTTCAACCACCGATATGATCCGGCGGTCCCTGCCCTTCCGTCCAAAGCAAACCATCCCATCGATCTTGGCGAAGAGCGTGTCATCGCCCCCTTTTCCGACATTATCGCCCGGGTGAAAGTGGGTTCCTCTTTGGCGTACCAGGATCGAGCCCGCGCTGACTATCTCGCCCGCGAATCTTTTCACTCCCAGACGTTGAGCATTACTGTCCCGTCCGTTTTTTAACTTACCTCCGCCGCTCTTGACATGAGCCATTTCGCCATCTCCATCTCTATCTTGTGGAGAATCCCGTGGGATTCTCTCTCATTGGCAACCATTAAAGATAGCAAGGAAGTCACCAGAAGGCAATACCAACAGGATATGGAATGGACCACTGACCTTCCCAGACAGCGGCCGGAGGATTAGGCTATTCTATTAAGGAAGAGGATGTTTACAGAAACATGACTGAAGAAACCAAGAATCCTGTCGCGGCCATTCAAGCAGAGCCTGACAACGGGAAGCGCAGTCTCTCTCTGGACGATTTGATGGAGGCCGCCGGTTTTGTTACTCAGGCTCCCAAGGAAACAACTGAATCCGAGGCAGCTCAACCTTATCGTGCCCATGAAGTGCATGTGGATGCCTTTGGGAGACCAGAGGCCGCGGATGCGCAAAAGAGCCTGGCCGAGATCCTTGGATACCCCTATGTGGATGTCTCCGCCATCCGTCCCACCCCTGAACTTCTCAAGGCCATCCCCAAGAAAACGATCACCCGGTACAAGACCATCTTCCCTGTTGAGATCACACCCACCACCCTCAAGGTGGCCTTCGCCGATCCTTACGATGTGAATGCCCACACCGATGTCGAGCTGATCGCCGACAGTCTGGGTCTCCAACTCGAGATGTGCCTGGGTGAGGAGGAAGACATCTTCCGTGCGATCGATACCTATTATACCGCTGAACGGAACCAGATCTCAGCTTTAATTGACGAAATTTCCGACAACACAACCGCTTCGGCGGGTCACCAGGCCGTCGCACGCGCGGGAGCCAATGTGATGGAGCTTTCGATGTCAGATGAGGATGATCTGGGCTCCTTGGCCAAGTCACTGGAGGGAGTGGACTTGGAATCCAACGAAGCGCCGTTGGTACGCCTGATCAATCTCATCTTCCGCAAAGCCCTCAAGATGCGGGCCAGTGATATTCATTTCGAATCCTATTCGGATGAATTCAGAATCCGGTTCCGGATTGACGGTGTGTTACAAGATATTGAAAGCCCTCCCACTAAGCTTCAGGCTTCCATGATCTCACGTCTCAAGATCATGTCGGGCATGGACCTGGCCGAAAAGAAGATTCCCCAAGACGGACGCATTCAGCTGCGCATGGAAGACAAGGACATCGACTTCCGTGTTTCCTGTCTTCCCTCCATCTGGGGAGTCAGCATGGTCTTGCGTATTCTCGATAAGACCGGGCTCTTACTCGGTCTCGAGGAAGTCGGCTTCATGCCCGACAACATCGCCCTTTTCAAGAAGCTGATCAAGCGTCCCAATGGAATCATCCTGATGACCGGACCGACCGGTTGCGGAAAAACCACAACTCTGTATGCAGCACTCAACACAATAAACACACCTGACACCAAAATCATTACGGTTGAGAACCCTGTGGAATACATGATTGATGGGATCAACCAGGTGCAGGTACATGACGAAATCGGTCTCGACTTCGCGAATGTGCTCCGCACCATGTTGCGTCAGGCCCCCAACGTCATTCTTGTGGGTGAAATGCGTGACCTTGAAACCGCCGAAACAGGTATCCGCGCGGCGCTGACTGGTCACTTGGTGTTCAGCACTCTGCACACGAATGATGCTCCCAGCGCCACCACCCGTTTGATCGAAATGGGGATCAAACCTTACCTGGTTTCCTCAGCTCTTCAAGCCGTGATTGCGCAACGCCTGGTTAGAAGGATCTGCCCGGAGTGTAAAGAGCCTTATTATCCGCCCCCGGCGCATATCGAGGAGTTCGGAGTCAATCCAGATGAGTTCCGTGGACAACCCTTCTATCAGGGAGTGGGATGCCACACCTGCAACTACTCGGGGTATCGTGGACGAACCGCGATCCATGAGATCATGGTATTAAGCGATGATCTGCGTGGTATGATTCTCAAGACAGCCTCCGCCGAGAAGATCCGGCGCAAGTCTCGCGAGGAGGGCATGAGAACCCTGCGCGAGGACGGCTGGCAAAAAATCCTCCGCGGCGAGACCACCATCGAGGAAGTCATGCGCGTTACCGCGGATGAGCTCAAGTAGGGGATGACTTAATCAGCTTTTCAGGTTGTAGTAGATAAACACACCCAGTAGGAGAAAACCGAAAAGGCCATAAGTGCACACCCACAACGCGGTCATTCCGGCGTTGATGTCGATGTACTGGCCCGAAAGCAGGACCATCATGGTCCATCCATACACCAGTAACCAGGCGATAAGAGCGGTTTTTTGCCAGTTGCGATAAGCACAGATAGCCACGATGACCATAGCGATCATTAGGGAGTAGTCACTGATTCCATAACCTGTCCACGCTTCCTTCCATGCCTCGACAAGCTCATTCATCCAAGTCTACCTCTCCTTTGATTTCGGTAACCATGTTATCGCGGAAATAATGGCAATGTCAAATATGATTTTTTCGAATGAGACTTTAGCAAGCACCCCAGATGTATCAAAAAATGGCAAAGAGCTACTTTCCATTCAAGGATTAAAAGCTTCCTTCTTCATCAAGGGGCGAGAGCTGCGTGCGGTCGATGAGGTTTGGTTGGATATCAAACCGGGCGAGGTGGTGGGACTGGTTGGGGAGTCCGGTTGTGGAAAAAGCGCCACGGCGCTCTCCATCCTGCGCTTGATCCCTTCTCCACCGGGACAAATCATGGGAGGGAAGATTTTCTTCCGGAAGGAGGACTTGCTTTCCCTTCCCGAGAAAACCATGCGCAGGATCCGCGGTGACCGGATCTCGATGATCTTCCAGGAACCAATGACCGCGCTCAATCCGGTCTTTACAGTGGGCAACCAAATCGGGGAGGTTTTCCGGGTACACCGGAACATGAACCGGCGTGAGGCCCTTGCGGCAAGTGTCGATATGCTCGCTAAGGTCCGGATGCCAGAACCGGAAAAACGAGCGCGGGAATATCCCCATCAGCTCTCGGGCGGGATGCGTCAACGGGTCATCATC
>CAZORO010000021.1:0-23958 GCA_964581845.1 uncultured bacterium | reverse complement strand
GGAAACGTTGCACAACCAAGTCAACAAGGCACTAGTCCAAACCTCACCAGCTGGTCCAAACCTCACCAGCTAGTCCAAACCTCACCAGCTGGTCCAAACCTCACCAGCTGGTCCAGGAGTTGAACTCCTGGACCTGACCCTTCTGTGGGAGTTGTACTCCCACACGGCGATACATCGCCGTAACCTCCCGGCGGAGTTCAACTCCGCCAGAAAGGTTCCGCCCACGAGTGCAACTCGTGGGCGAGCTGAATGTGACGTTTTTGGTCAGTTTCATGGTCACCAGCGTTCTATTTTCGAGACAGTGCTGAATCGTATACGATTCCGGGATGGAGTCATAAGGGCAAATCCATCGCGGTTGTTTATTTGCACATGAAAAGGGGCTTCCCACAACGGGAAGCCCCTTTAATCAGGCCCTCATCTTTTGTGTGGGCTTCCGTAATCAGTACTGATTCCAGTTCTGGATGCCGACGTGCGTCCCTTTCGTGAACTCGCAGGATTCCAGGCCATCAATCACAACGACGCGAGTTGTCACGGTCGTATTCCCGGTTTCATCCGGGAAATCGTTTGAAAAGACGATCTCAGTTTGGTTGTCGTCATCCAGATCAGCGATTGCCAGACCGGTGACTGGAGCATTGAGAGGTTGACCGTAGTTGGCAAGGAGATCCACAAGGCCCCATCCTCCGCTCCCGAAGGGAACTGTGGGGTCTAAGCGGTAACAGGCGACGAGCCTGCCATCGTAGGTTCCGATCACGATCTCAAGTTGTCCATCTCCATCCAGATCACCGAAGCGGCATATAGTAATGTGGTTCACGTTTACCTGAGCTGACAGGTTTTGGGTGATGACCTCAAACAAGTTTGGACCTGCTATCTCGGGTGAAGGATTATTACCATCTCCATTCGAGGGCATCGGCTGACCATAGAGAATAGGCGGGGAGGCATCAAGAACTTCTTCGTATTGAAAGACACGTAGAGAGAAACTATTTTGCGGATTTTGAGCGACTTGATTTGCCGCAACCATCACGTTGTAGCCGTTGGGCGTGTTCACCGGTCCATCGGAGATTCGGCAGCAGCGTGGAGTGAACGTGCCCAGATTATAGGCTACTCGGTCGAGTTCGACAGGGAAACGGAAATATGGTGGTTCAGTTGGGCATTGATAATCGTACACGTAACCGATGTTCCCACGTACACCAGTCTCGTTATTGCAGCCCGTGTAGGAACGCACTCCGTCCGTATGGCCATCACCGTTAAAATCACCCAAAGCTCCTGCTGAGTCGTTGCAGGCGCTGCCCGCGTTGTCATATGCTATCATGCACCATGTCCCGCTTCCAACCGGGGCATTATCTCTGGAATAGATCGACTCATCCCAGCCGGTGTACCAAGACCCAAAGGAGGTCTTCGTGCCGGGTTCATCAAGGCCCTTACCGACGTCGATATCGTTAGCAAAGGGGGGACCGTCAATAAGACTAGGTTCTGAGGCGTAATTCGCTAATGTGCCTGTTCCCAAAGCAGCATTATTGCGCTGAACAAGCCGGAAGCCGGGGTTGTTCACATTGCCCGAAATGACTAAATCGGCCAAACCATCTCCGGTCATCTCCCCCGCTCCAAGGAGACGTGGTTCCTCGGAATTGTTCAGGCCAGTCAGGGCAACCGCCTCGCGTACGGTCTGGCGTGGTGGTCCGTCCGCATACTTCAAGGACACCAGTGAGTTTGTTATTCCTCGTTCCGCATAGACGATTTCGAGGTGCCCGTCATGGTCGATGTCCATAGCGACTACATCAGGGATGCCAACGCCTGCGGTCCCTGTCTTCGACTCAAGAGTCAGATAGCGTACAGAACAGATTTTTGGCGTAGGGGTGGGTGTTGCTGTCCCTGTACTAGTGGGTGTCGCTGTGACAGTGGGCGTCGGCTGCCCGGAGACGGAGGTGGAGAAATCTATTGTCTCAAGGCCGTCGATGATGATGGCGTTCTCATGTTTGGAGGCCGCCGCGGGATCGCCGTCAGGGTAGTTGTTACCCATGAGCACCTCTACCTGACCGTCATTGTCTATGTCACCTACTGCGATGCCAGTTACGGGTGCATCGCTAGGGCTGGTGCCGGAATAGCCGGCGAGCAGATCAACCATGGTCCACGGACCAGCTGCGATAGTTCCTAAGACTGGGACCGGCTGATACTGTTGCGATCGGAAGAACGCAAAGAGTTTTCCGTCATAGGTTCCCGCAAGAATCTCCAGAATCCCATCATCGTCTAGGTCCGCAAACTCCGCGCAGGTCCAGCGGGATGCGGCCGCGCCCCCCCTGACCGCAACGATCTCACCGGCTGAGGGAGGATCCTCAGGAATCGGGGGGAGTGGTTGCCCATAGGTTCCGCCGTACTCATAAATCCGCAGGCTGTTCTCCGCTCCCACATTACCATCGATCTCGATCCCAATGACCAGCACGTTATAGTGATTCGGATTATTAACGTGGCCGTTCGAGATCTTGCAGGTTCTTGGCTGGTACTTCCAAACGTTTTCGCTTCCCGACGCTGCTATGCGATCCAGGCGTTTCGACCAATCGGCGGGACAAACAGTATTTTCCCCGGTGGTGCTGCGGACACCGAGCTCATTGTTCCAACAAGCATAAGCCCGGACGGCGTCGGTATCACCGTCGCCGTTCCAATCGCCAAGCGCTCCAATGACTCTCACATCTAAGTGATCGCACGTTCCTGCGTTGTCGAAGGGGTCACGGCACCATGCGCCCGAACCGATCGCTGCGGTATCTCTCGTCCAGATCGATTCGTTGGTGCCATTATACCACGCCCCCACTACGGTCTTCGACCCGCCCGTGAACCCTTTGCCGCCATCCGCGTCAATCGCGTAAAGCGTGTCATCACAAAGTTCGTGTGCATAGTTCGCGATAGTCCCACTTCCCATCGCGGTGTTGTCGCGTTGTATCAAACGGAAACCAGGAACCTGGGCCGGGCCTGTTGGACCCCGGAAGATGACTAAGTCATCCTTGCCGTCACCATTCATATCCCCGGCAACAAGGAGCGACGGCTCGATGGCGTCATTCAAGCCAGCGAGAGGAACCTGTTCCCGGTTGACTTGAGCGGGAGGGCCGTCAGTGTATTTTCCCGAAACCAGATTCGGAACCCCACCACCAGTGCTAAATACTCCACGTTGTGCATACACCCACTCTAACTGACCATCGTGGTTAATGTCCATGATGGCGACATCCGGAACACCAACATTCTGGCCGTTGTCGAGCACTAGGTAACGTAATGCCGCCGTTGATGGACTACACAGCGCTCCGAGGAGCGAAAGGCATAAGATCAAATACATCAATAACGATCCTGAAACACCACACCACTTTCGCATTCCATCATCCTCCTTCTGTTTTTCCGCACGACACCAATTGAGAACGGGCTAGATTGCAACCTCTAAACCCATCCGTGCGTCACTCTCCAATCACCGCCAACTTAATATAGCCACGAGGTCATGATGAATTGTCGCTTTTTCCTTTTCCCGTGTATTTCAACTACTCGAAACGAACAAACACCGGGTAGTCCTTCACGAGCATTCCTTTGAGAATTGTGTCATTACCAGCATGAGAGACATCCAGGTCTTGCCTGGTTCCATTCATAACGTCGAAAACAGTGGCTTTCTTTGCCGCCACGCCAGGAAGAGTGATATCGGACTTTGCCTGGACGATTCCGTCTTCTGTCTTCCCAGGTATCCAAACAGCGAACATCTTTACGCCTTTATCATTCATGAACTTCTCACAATCAAAGGGCCTGTCTCCTGAGCAACGGACCTCAAAAGAAGCTCCTTTGAAACCATCCAGAACAGTGCTTAAGTTCCGGAAAGCATAGTAGACCGGCTGGGGTTGGGCCGGAGAAATCGGATCAACCTGGAAACTGGTGTTGCGTACAAGGTTGCAGTCCCAATTGATTCTTCCTGTCTGAAAGGTTTCGTTGTAGAGCGAAATGACATCCATCGCCGAATGCATGGTCATCGCCTGAGCGCAGTACTTGGCCTTTTTCATCTCGGTGCACCAGTCTGGAGCACCAGGGTAGGGAGCCGCCCATGTCCATTCGGAGGCGATATAAGCCCCATTGAAGCCGAGCTCCTCGCAGTCCTTCTTGAATTGGGCCACATCCTCACGATAGCTTCTCATCGCAGGTGCATCGGGATCCATCTGGTAGAAGGGATGCCAACCCACCGCACTCAATACAGGGCCGAGTTTTTCCGGAGCAACAAAATCAGTCCCACCCGTCTCCCATTTCGGTGAAGAAGCCGTTGCATTATCGAATGCATCCTCGAACAAGGTTTTCCCATTCAGGTCTGCCGCCCGGAAGTTGTCAAAGTCCTGATGCGGGGAAATGTTCTGGAATAATCCAATTCCTCCTTCATCCGGCACGTGCTGGCACTCGTGACTCGTTGTGAATACCTTGTCTCCCGTTGTTACGGTGAGGGTCACAGATTTACCCTCTAGTTTTGCCTCGAGATGGACGGTTCCCTGAAGATTGCCAGCTTGAATGCGCTCGAGCATCCCTCCCCAATCACCGTTGACTACCTCGTGAAAATAGATGCCGCCATTGATGGGAGAGAAATGAGCCAAAAGGAAATTGTTACGGTCCTTGAACCGCAGGATCAGACCAGCTTCGGCATCGCTTTTCGCGTCAACTGACAGGATCAAGTCTTTGCCATTGAAGCCCTTGACACTCGCGATTGCATGACCCCCCGCGAGACGCAGCTTACCATCCTTGACCCCCGAGGAGGCTTGAGCCCCCAGGCAGCGCAATATGGCGCCACGGTCAAATCCCCCAGTGGATCCCAACATGATTGGAGCATTTGGATCAGCCTTCTTGATCGTCTTGATGGCGTTGGAGAGAATCTTGAAATAATTCTCCATCCCAATTCCTTGCCACTCGTTGCAAATCTCAAAATAGGCGACCCTGCCCTTGAAATGACGTACCATGTAGTCGACATAACGGAGGTATCCCTCCATCATCGCGTCACTTTCATGCGGCCAGCCTTGATGATCATAGTAGGTCTCCATGATCTCCTTGACTCGCGATGCCTTCCAATCTGTTTTGCGTGGGGGATCCTTATAGAGCCAATTCCCCTTATCGAGGCAGAGAATGACTTTCACGCCATTATTGTGCGCCTCGGTAATGACCTCGTCGGAACGGCGGTCGATCTCCAGCTTCCCTTTCTCCCGTTCGACATAAGACCACAGGTATGTCCCCATGTCATATCCGACACGTGACCACTTGAAGCCAAGGTCATACTGGATCGGCCAGAGCATGTCTTGGGTGAAACGGTCCATGCCATATCCAAAATGCGTTGAGGAAACCTGGACCCCAGTCCCCCGTGATACGAGAGCCAGGTTATTCCCATCCGTGTCCAGGACCTCCAGCTCACCAATGGAGAAAGAAGGACCCCAGAATCCCACCAGCCCCTCGATGACTTGTCCGATGACCCAGATCATCTTGGCCCGCCGTGGACTGAAAGATACGGGATTCGTCCCGGCATCCGTCCCTGTGAACGATGAATTCTCGTAGACCGTGTCCCATTGCTTCCCGTCCACGCTGACCTTGATGATCAGGTGTTTCGGGAGCGATTTTCCCAGTCTGAGCGCGGCGTTCGCCGAGGGACCAACCTTGCTGCAGACAAGGTTGACACTGGAAATGGTGCTCTCCTGAGGCAGGTCAATGCGGATCCATTCTGGTTGGACTCCAGGGGCTAACATGCCCCGGCTAGACCAGGCTGTCTCTGAATCTCCATCGATGAGATGGATTGGGAGAAGAGGCTGATCGTCGTTCCACATGGTCTTGGGTTCTCTCGCGGGCGTGGATCCGCAGTAGTTCGAGGTGATTTCCCAAGACTTTTTCGGCTTGACCTTCTCGATTGGATGGGTATTCCCCTCCTGCATCACGGCTCCAGGCAACAGGTCAGGCCCGATCCCGTAAATGTAAGTGTAACCGAACGCATACACAGGAACCTCGTCCGCTCCCACATAGGCTTCGATGGTTGCATAGTTCTCAATATCAGGTTGGGTCATTGCGCTCTCCGGGATAAGGACACTCATCATTACCAGGGTCATCACAACCAACCGGACCCCCAGTCCCAACAATCTCTGACGGTACCGAACCACCAAATCGCCTTTCCATTCCATCGCCTCCGCCTCCTCATAGTTTGAGTCATGTGGTTCTACCGGATGTTTCATTGGTCTCCAACACCAAGACTCCTCCGGAATCTATCCACCCATCCAATGCATGGATTATGAACCACTTTTTCTCACAGCAATTCCTGTTGATATCCGGATAAAACCTGTACTTGCAAATGAATGAAAACATGTTATACCATTCTCTCTTTAAGTGTCAACTGGGTTTTTGGGGTAGCAAAACATTACCATAAAATATTTTGTTTTATATTGTGATCCCGGAATATCGGGTTTCTTCCAGTAAACGAGTTCTCCGATTATGAGCACAAGTGTGCTCATATAAGTAGGAGAGAGCCAATCGGCGGTGCTGAAAGATTGAAATCCAGGGATCCTCTCTAGGATCCAATCATTCAAGTATCAGCGGACCGAGTCACGAGGCGATTCAATTTGAAGCAAAAGGAGGGCGGTCAGATGGGAATGAGAAAGAGCAACTTGGATCTGATTGGAATAAGATTCTGGACAGGGGTGGGCTTGTTTGCCATTTTCTTGATATGCCTGAAAGGGGAGAACCTGCTTGCGGCGGGCTCCCCTGGCGCTGCTCCCAGCGGGGAGTGGTATGAGGCCGAGGTCCCGGATACTCTCGACTTAGCGTATAGGGCCGGAATCGCCATAAATGGACTTGCGGGAACTCTCGATCCCGAGTCGGATTATGAGATCTTTTTCAAAATCACCTTCGCGGCGAATCCGCCCTTTATGTTCCATGACACCACCGGTTTGCCAACCAATAATCCCAAGTACGCCGAGTCTTTTCCCATGATGCGTGTGATGAGCGGATCGGACCAGTTCCTGGATACCGAGCAAGGGATGATGAAAATGATCACCTCTCTGATCGCCGAAGATGGGCTTTTCTACTCACCTTGTACGGCCAAACGGCCATGGCATGAAGGTGTGGGACACAAGTATGACGATGGCCCGGCAGGTGAGGATTTCGCCAATGTTTATGGCAATTCACGCGTTTTGCTGGCAATGATGGCATGGATGCAATACCAGCCGGAGGGTTCATGGCGGCAATATGCCGGGGGAATTGCCAAAGGTCTTTCCAGGATCGCGGTTAAAAAGGAGGACTACGCCTACTATCCGGACAGCCGGATTGGGGAGGCATTCAGCTACCCAAAATCAGGTTGGCGGAATACCGATGAACCCCAGGTGGAGGGGATGGGTGCGGAGGGATCCATGTTCATGTACCACTGTGGCCCCATCCGGGCTTTGGCCCGTTGGTACAGGCTGACGGGGGATCAGGATGCCCTCAATACCGCGCAACGCCTTGTGAAATTCGTGACAAAGAAGCGCTTCTGGGGGAGCGAGGGTATCCCCAAAGACATTGCTTCCGCTGAACGTGGCTACTTTACGGGTCACATGCATGGCCACACCGCCATGCTTTTCGCCCTTCTTGAATATGCCCAGGCCGCCAACGATGCCACCCTCAAGGAGTTTGTCCGGGATGGGTACGATTTCGCCCGCCATCATGGAATCCCCCAGCTAGGGGCCTGGTTGAACAATCAACCCGATGTGGAGGTGTGCACGATCTCCGATATGGTGGCTCTCGCCATCAAACTCACGGATGCGGGGATGGGTGATTACTATGAGGATGTGGACTATGCGGTTCGGAACCAATTGACTGAATCACAGATTCTCAGTACGGAGTTTCTGGAACGGATTGCCGAGACATCCCCACCTCACGAACCTGTTGCCAAACAGGAAACCAATGAACGAGTCCTCGAACGTTCGATCGGGACAATGCCACCTTTACCCATCTGTGGATACGACAGTCCCTATGGCATTGGATGCTGCACGGGGAATGGAACTCAGGGGCTTTTTTATGCCTGGAGTAAGATCATTGAGTTCCATGATGGAGTGGCTCAGATCAACCTGCTCCTGAATAGGGTATCCCCTTGGGCTGATATTGATAGTTACTTGCCATTTCAAGGAAAGGTTGTTCTACACAATAAAAGAGCGCATCAGGTAAATATACGAATTCCTCATTGGGTGGACCACCATCAAGTAGAGGTCAAAACGAATGGCCTGGTGCATAGCATAACTTGGCTCAATGCCTATGCTTGCATCAATGGTCTTAAACCTGATGACCGGCTCACCGTCGAATTCCCATTAGCCGAGCGGACAATTGATATCAGTTCCACTAGCCCGGAAAGCTCCGAAGGGCCACTTCTTGCGCGTTTCATTGGAAATACCGCCATCGAGATACCCTGTGGAGCCACCCCAAAAAGATACCCCCTTTACCAACGTCAAGACTGGAAGATAGGGGAAGCGCCTAGGATCAAACAAAGACGGTTTGTGTCAGACAGGACGATTGATTGGTGAATTATCCCCTTTAATCCTTCCTGCCTATTACATGATAACAGGTTTGTTCAGTGCTCCTTTCTTATAATCTGGAAACATCGGGGATCGAGTGAGGGGTGATATAGATGAAATCAGCATAAGTCTTTTATCAACAAGATGTTAATATAAATTTTCCACTTTCTGTGAAGACTAAAAACATCTAGTATAGAGAAAATTGTTGACACAGGAGATCGAATGGTATATTGTGTTATCAATCCCCAATGAGATCACTCGGTTGGAGGTTGCCATCCGCTTCCGTCCAGAGTGAGGGATGATATTAGTAGACGAACGAGAGGTGGAAGACTGTGAGGGATTTACGAACCAGAGCAGAAAAAGGAAATGGATTCACATTGATCGAGCTGCTGATCGTGATCGCCATTATTTTAATCCTGATCTCGATTGCGCTTCCGAATTTTTTAAGTGCGCAAACCCGTGCTAGAGTCACAAAGGTAATGGGTGATGAGCGTAGTGTTGGACTTGCTCTTGAGAGCTACAGGACCGACTTCAAGAAATTCCCGGTCCCCAAATGGGCAGCTGGCGCGGATTTTTTTAATGGCCCTCTGATCCTCTTGACAGGGGGGCTTGCTGTTCCCCCATCCCAGAGTGGCCAATTTCCCTATGTTGGAACTTTGCTGACGACACCCAGCAAGTATATCGCCACCATCCCAATTGATCCTTTCAATACCAATATGATCCCAGGACCCATTAACCCGGTTGTGGTATACAACAATAAAAGAGTTCCCATGGGACAGTTGATGAGCTATTGGCTGCCCACTAAAAATGGGGAAACAGGAAAAAAGAACTGGGTATCCGCGATTAACACGGACTACCAGATGCTGAACCCCACTTTTAGCATGCTCCTGGAAAGCGCTGGACCTGATCTGGAGTGGTGGGCGCATATGGGAGATGCGATGGGGGGAAAGGGATATCAGACGTTCATATATAATCCGACGAATGGGATTTCCAGTGCGGGCCAGATAGTCTGGTTCGATGGCATCGGCATTCCTCGTTGATTTGATAGGTGTAGTTGCTTTTTTCCACTCTCATTCTTAACTGTCTATCGGGGCAACGCCTTGGAAGAGGGAGTTGTTGTAGTCCGTCATCGCGAAGCAGCCTGAAATTCATCTATTGCACTGAAGTCATCCCGGTTTGTGTTTACATGATCCGGAAAAGGGACATGTTGTGAGTATTGGTATTCACTATTTCTACATATCATTTTAGAAGTGGAGGATGTCGTTGTGGGGATCTTCCAGACGAGGCTTTCATATTCACTTGATCTTTGTCGCGATAACATGGCTGAAAGATGGAAGTTTTCAAACGTGGCAAAGGATAAATCCGAATATCACAAGGCTGGTACATCCATCTTCATCCGGTCTTGTGTTTTGTTTCCTCTCCTCTTTCTATTATGGAGTAATGTGTTGTGGTGCCAGGATGAGAACTCACCAGAATATGCTGCTTGGAAAAACTCAATCAAGGAAAAGGAAGCGTTGATTCTTGAAAGGTTCGTTTCTTCTCCAGAAGGTGAATATTTTAACAAGATGGCCCCTGACACTCTGGACCTGGCGGATCATGCGTACCAGGCGATCAATTGCCTGACTGGCGCTCTTGACCCGGAGAGAGGTTATGAGATTTATTTCTATGTAAACCTCGCTGCGAATCCTCCTACCATGTCGCATGACATGACTGGCTTTCCCACTAATAATCCCAAGTTTGCCGAGTCTCTGCCAATGATGCGCCTGATGTCGGGAAGCTGTCACAACCAGGAAATTGATCGGCATATGATGGCGCGTATCTTGGCGCTCATCGCTGATGATGGTCTTTTTTATGTCAATGCGATTGGCCGTCCATGGAATGGAACTCATGAGGATTTCGCCAATGTCTACGGTAATTCCCGTCTCATGCTGGCGATGATGGCCTGGTATCAATACGACAAGAACCCGGTGTGGTTGGAGTACCTCCAAAAAATGTCGGATGGATTGCGTAAAATCGCGGTTGAGGAGGGTGACAAGGCATACTTTGTAAATCCAAGGATTGGTGAGGTCTTTAGCCGGCCCCGTTCCGGTTATCCACCCAGTATGACCCGTCCCTCTTTGGAGGCCGATGGCAATTGTGTCGCCATGTACTTTTGTGGCGTTATCCGGGCTTTATCTAAATGGTGCAAACTCTCGGGGGATCAGGAGGCTCTTGAGTTCGCACGGAAGCTTGTCAATTTTGTCAAAGAACCGCAGTTCTGGGTTCCCGTACCCACCACCCCTGGCATCACCGGAGCGGATCGAGCTCACTTCTCCATTCATATCCATGCCTATGCGGCTCTACTGCGGGGTCTTCTTGAATATGCGATGGTGACCAATGACACCGCGCTCAAGGAGTTCGTCCGCAGTGGGTATGAATATGCACGTGATTTTGGGATCGCGGGCATTGGGTGGTCTCCTGAATGCCCCAGCCCAAAGCAAATGTGTGAAGCTTGCTGCATCGCGGATCTGGTCGCATTGGCGGTGAAATTGTCCGATGCTGGCGTGGGTGATTATTGGGAGGATGTGGAGAGGTATGTCCGCAATCAGCTGGTGGAGCAACATATTACCCGTAAGGATCTTCTCATGAAATTTCCTGGCGCGGACACGCCGGATCAAGTTTTTCCTTCCCATGTCTCTGGCCAAGGTGTCATTGAGAGGAATCTTGGTGGTTTTATGGGACGAGCTATGGTGACAGGATATGACTCGCACATGATTATGCACTGTTGCACTGGCAATGCCACACAAGCTTTATACTATGCCTGGGAGTCAATTGTACGCAACTGCGGAGATGGAGTGGCGCAGATTAACCTTCTCATGAATCGTGTCTCACCTTGGCTGGATATCGAAAGCTACCTTCCGTATGAAGGTAAAGTGATCATTATAAATAGAGCCATGAAAGAGATTCGAGTACGCATTCCACTCTGGGTCCCTCATGACAAAGTCACTTGCCAAGTGGGGTTGGAGCCTCGCAAACCGGCTTGGCTGAACAATTACATGATTCTCCAAAACTTGGCTCCGGGGGAAAAGGTGATCATTGAGTTTCCTATGCTGGAACGAGTCGAAACAGCCACCTTGGATGACCAATTTTACACCTTTCATTTCCGTGGAAATACAGTCACCACCGTGGACACAAATCAGTCCGTCCGCATTGATGGAGGATGTTTATCCGCTACAGGAAAGCAGGTTCTGTATGCCGATCATCTGGCCTGTAAGGACGTTGAAGTGAATGTGGATGCATCCAGTTCCGCCGAAGCCGGAATTATCATGCGTTTCAAAGACCCCGATCACTTTCTTCTCGCTCATTACAATTCCTCCCTTCACAATATTTACTTTCATGAAGTGGTGGATGGGCAGTATACGGGCGGTTTCTCAACGCTTGAAACCTGTGGTCTGGGACCTGACATCCACTTAAAAGCTCAAGTAAAGGGACTGGATGCCCAATTCACGATAAGCGATGGAAAGCAGGACTATACGATCAAGCATACCATTCAGACTCCCTGTGATGGTGAAGGTGCCGGTCTTTTTACCAATAATCTCCCCTCACAGCATTTTGACAATTTTAAGGTTACTGATCTTCAGAACAAGATTCTTTTCCAAGATTCATTCGATAAACCGGAAGGTTCGTTTCCAGAGGGTTGGAATAATATATCAAGAGAGCCCCCTCTCTATCCTCTTTATGACCGTATGAACATGACGGCGGACCAGGCACCCTTGATCGAGAAGAAGTGTTTTCTTCTCGACCGCCATATAGACGGATAATTTGTGGAGTCCCGGATGATCATCTCGCAAGAGGGCATACCGGTTTTTTCGTGTGCTTGGCATACCCAAATTGACAGAGGGGAGTGGAATGATGATAACTCATAATTTTCAGAAACGACAACCCATCCAAGTTAATCCAGCATACCGGTTACTTATCTGTGTCGTGGCATGCCTGTTTCTCTTGAGTGGAATATATCCTAGCTGGAGCGATGAGATGCAAGATAGCAAATTGGCCGAGTGGAAAGCGAATATCGCCAAGAAGGAACAAGAAATTGGAAAGCGTTTCGTGCCGCCACCTCAGGGCGAAACTTACAAGGCTATCGTGCCGGATACGCTGGATCTGGCCAAACGCGCGGAAATCGCCATCAATTGTCTGACAGGTGCGCTCGATCCAGAGTATGGATATGAGCTCTACTTCGTGGCTCAGTTCGCCAAAAATCCACCAATCATGTTCCATGAAGCCAGTGGATTACCGACAAATAACCCCAAATTTGCCGAGTCCCTTCCAATGATGCGCCTGATGAGTGGTAGTATGCAAAACCTCGATATTGAAAAGGGGATGATGGAGCGGATTTTAGCCATGATTCATACTGATGGTCTTTATTACGCACCTATCATCGGCCGGCCTTGGCACCAGACCTGGGACAAGGCCGATGAGGACTTTGCGAATGTCTATGGAAATGGACGTTTGCTTCTGGCTCTACTTGCCTGGTATCAATATGATAAAAATCCGATGTGGATGGATTATGCGAAACAAGTCGTGAGAGGGCTCACAAGTATTGCCCGTGAGGATGGTGATTTTGCGTATTTTCCCGATCCTCGTATTGGAGAATCGTTCAGCTATCCAAAATCCGGATACCCCCCGGATCTACCGGAACCAACCAGCTATGGTTTTGGTGTACACATGTACCATTCAGGAGTCATTCGTGGATTGGCCAAGTATGCCATGATGACGGGTGACGCCGATGCTCTCAAACTGGCGGGAAAGATGGCCAAATGGTTGAGCCAGCCAAAGATGTGGGGGGTGAGCACGGAATCCTCCGCCATTGCGAGTGCCGAGAAAGGACATTTTGCGGGTCACTTCCACGCCCATGTGGCATCCTTAAGAGGTATTCTTGAATATGCGCTGGTGGCCAACGACATCAATCTCAAAGAGTTCGCGAAAAATGGATATGAATTTGCCCGTAACTATGGCATTGACCTGATTGGGTGGTTCCCGGAAAACTGTTCAACGGGACAACACTGTGAGTCCTGTTGTATTGCGGACATGGTCGGCTTGGCGGCCAAACTCTCCGAGGCGGGTATAGGTGATTACTGGGAAAATGTAGACCGGTACACCAGGAACCAATTGGTCGAGCAGCAGTTCATCCGCCATGACCTGTTACAAACGCTATCGGAACATTCCGGCCCCAGTCATGCAGATCCACCGGCTTCCACATCCGATCGGGTGATCGAACGCAATATCGGTGGTTTCACTGGACATGGAGATGTAGACAAGCTGCCCAACTCCTGGATTATGCATTGTTGCACTGGTAACGCCACACAGGCACTTTTTTATGCCTGGGAAAACATAGTCAAAGACAATGGCAATGGAACGGTTCAGGTCAATCTGCTGCTGAATCGTGCCTCACCGTGGGTGGATATCGATTCCTGGCTGCCCTACGAAGGCAAAGTGATTCTACACAACAAGACCGCGAAAAGTCTGTTTGTACGAATTCCTTCATGGGTCCAGTATGAAAAGGTTAATTGCAAGGTGAATACCAAGGAAATTGAACTTGTATGGGCTGGAAATTATCTCCTTGTTGGAGGATCTCTCAAACCCAAAGACACCATCGAAATCAATTTTCCGGTGACTGATTGGTCATCTACCGCCACCCTTGAGGGGAATCAATATACCCTCAATATGCGCGGAAATACACTGGTCGGATTCAAATCCACTCCCGTAGTAGCTTTGAAAATCGCTGAAGGAAAACTCGTTGTTGCTGACAGTTCCAGAACTGTCGTAAAAGATATTTCCGTTCAAGACGTCAAGGTCTCGGTTGATGCAAAAAGCAACGCCGAAGCTGGAATTATGTTAAGGGTTCAGGATATCAACAACTTCCTCCTTGCAATTTATGCCAATAAGATGATCTACTTTCATGAGGTAATCAAAGGAAATTATAATGAGGGGTTGGATAGTGTTCCGGCGGATGGCCTGGGCGAGGATATCACTCTTACCGCAGAAGCGAATGGGGCAGAAGTGACCCTGACCGTGACAGATGGTGTGAAAACATTCACTACCAAGCATACAGCGAAGATGACTCCAGTGGCGGGCAGTATAGGTCTGTTCCACAACAACGCTCCAAGTCAATTCTTTGATAACATGCGTATCTCCGGCCTTAGTGGCCAGATCCTGCTTGAGGATGGGTTTGATTCCTCCGATGGAAGTATGGACAAGTGGACCGTACTGGCAAGACAGGCAACCGGTACCTCTTACGATTATCCCATCTATCAACGTGAGGTGATGAAGAATCTGGAAGCCAAGATGATCGAGGTCAACCGATACGTTCTCGATCATCACATTGAGGACTGAAGACTCGCTTGAGGTCCGGTAACAAGGCGGGACACTACAAGTGGAGAGATTGCGTTTCAATTGGAAATTGACCATGTACCGGAATACAATTTAACACACCGGAGGGAAAAGCCATGTTCATCCATTCGAAAAGCTGCCTTTGGACAGTTCTATTCATGGTTACATTCACCTTGTGTTCTGCCTGTGGAGAGAATAAGGCTTCAGGAGGGATAGCGGCAAGTGTTTCATCACCGGATCAGATAGCTTCCTCCAAACCAATGAACACTCCCAAGGAAGCCGGGGAGTACTACGAGGTAACCGTTCCCGATACCCTCGATTTAGCGGAAAGAGCCCGCCTTGGAATCAATCACTTTACCGAGGCTATCCGGCAGGAAATCGACTATGAGATGGTGATGGGTGTGAGTTTCCAGCCAGACTCCATCAATGTGGCCATGCACATGAGCGGGCTGGCTTGTTGCCAAGCCAAGTGCATGGAGGCCATGGCCATGGAACGGATGATGAGTGGAAGTAAGCAGCATTTGGATCGCGAGGCCAAAATGCTGGAAATGATGGCTTCAAATGTCGGCGGGGAGGGAATTTGGTGGGTCCCCAAACTTACAAATCGTCCCTGGATGGGTCCTGAGGAGTTCATGCCTTATGCCAATACTCACGGCGAGGGCCGTATGTTCCGCGCCATGATGACATGGTACCAATACACGGGTGATGAAAGATGGAAAGAACGGATTGACCGGATGGTGGATGGTCTTGATAAAGTATTCGTGGTTCACAAAGATGATTATGCGTATGTACCCACTTCAGGCTGGATGCCAGAGGAATATTTCCGGTCGTGCTATGTAAAAGGACGCGGATGGAAGGATACATCGGAACCTGAAAACGAGAAAGCGGGCGAGGAAGGCTCATTATTCAACCACCAAGCCAATATCGCGGGACCGTTGGCCACCTGGTATGCGTTGACTGGAAATGAGCAGGCTCTACGTCTTTCCGGTGAATTGGTGAGATTCCTCATGAAGCCGAAGTTTTGGGCCGATTTCCAAGGAGGTTGTTATCCAGGAGTGATTGGAGCCGAGCATGCCCAATGGCAAGGGCATTTCCATGGCTACGCCAATGCGTTACGCTCCATTCTGGATTTTGCAGTTGTCACAAATGATTCCAGGTTGAAGGCTTTTGTTCGTGATGGTTATGAATGGTGTAGGGTAGCTCAGGGCGCGATAACAAGCATCGGAAAAGTGGGGGACACTCAAGGATGTGGTGTGGGACGCTTTATCGGATTGGCTGTGAAGTTGAGTTTGAATGGAGTTGGTGACTATTGGGAGGATGTGGACCAGAGCATCCGGAATCACGCCGCAGCCTATCAGATCACCGCCAAGGATGTCCTGAGGAAAATCGGAAAGGGAGATTTACCAGTGGATGAGTATGCCATGCCGGATGACATTCTGAAACAAGTGGGAGAACAAAATCTGCCACCTGCCGGTGGTCTTCCTGGAATAAAACCAGCCGATGTGGTAAGGACCGCGATCGGTGAGATTTCTGGTGGCCTCGATAAGAATTTTTCTTGGCAATGTTGCAGTGGGCATGGCAACATGGCCTTTTTCTACGCATGGGATGGAGCACTCCGCAATGATGATGGAGCGGTCCGTGTAAATCTACTTCTTAACCGCGCCTCACCATGGATGGATGTTGAGAGCCATTTACCATATGAGGGCAAAGTGGTGCTCAAGAATAAGCAGTCCCAGGAGGCCTTTGTACGCATTCCCATATGGGTGGACAAGGGATCAGTTCAGTGCCGGCTTGGTGATAAAGAATTGGATTGCCGCTGGTTCGTGAATTATCTCCATTTCCAGAATCTCAAATCAGGAGACATTCTAACCATCACTTTCCCCATGCGTGAGAGGACCGAGAAGTGGACGATAGGAGATACAGTTCACACTTTTCATTTCCGGGGGAACACACTCGTGAGCATCTCACCTCCGGCATTTTCAGAAATCTATGATGGCCGTGTGGACAAATTCGCAGGGGACAAGGCACCCATGAGAACACTGGTAAGGTTCACAACTCCAAAGATATTGCATTGGTAAAGGTACGGTACTAACCTTCCCATCAATTCGGTCACCCGGCCCTCAGCCATTGATATTTCAAGGAGAATGATCCTATGATCTCAACTAATGAGATTAAAGCGATCCTTTGTACCCGCCTACATTATCAAATCAACTTATTTCTGATCATGTCCACAATTACTGGTTGGCCGCTCCTTTCGATGGCGGCCTCGGCACAGAAGCATTATTATGCTCATGATGCCGTGGAGGACCAGTATGGTGTCATAGCTCCCTGGTATGGTGAACAGAATGGATTGGTGGATTACCGTGTGCGGGTTGCGGCTGATTTTCTCAAGCGGTATCCATGGGTGGTTCCTCCAGAATGTGTTATGTCTGGACCACATTGGGTATTTAACGCACGTGTGGATCTCGATCCCGGTGGAACAATCAAGGTACTTCCTGCTACCGATCAGATGAACGGAAACCTCGGACAACGGTTTAAATATATTACAGAAGCGCTTCCAAGGTACTACCGTTACACAGGGGACGCTACGGTGTTGGGGTATTTGAAAATATCAGCGGATTTCCTGCTCGATTATTACCTAACGCCGGAAGACCATGCCTGGCCTCGTTTTCCGATCAGCGTGCCACTCGCGGGGAAACCCTACGGCGCCGCGGAACCAGGGGGCTGGATTCAACTGGATTTGGCCGCGGGAATTGGACTGGGATTGATTCGTGTCTACCAGATGACTTATGAACCGCGTTATCTTCAGGCAGCCAAGCATATCGGTGATGTATTTGCCGCAAAATGTAGTTTGCAGCCGAGAACCAGTCCATGGAATCGTTATGCGGAAGGCTCCGAATCCCCATGGGGCCTCACTCAGACCGGTAATCAGATGACCGGTGGCCTCGCCAATATCCTGATTTTCCTGGATGAACTGATTCGACTGAACTATACAGGTCAAAATCAAGCCATTGTGCATGCCCGTGATGCTGGCCGGGATTACCTGCGCGGCCAATTATTGCCCGCATGGACTGTTAACGATACCTGGGGAAGGCACTATTGGGATTGGGAGCATCCTGTCCAGGGCATCCTGCCAACAGGATGGGTGACTCAATATCTGATGGATCATCAGGATTTTTTCCCTGAATGGAAATATAATGTCCGCAATATCCTCAGCCTGTATCTGAACCATGCTTGTGTCAGCCCGGAATCCAAGGGGGACGCCTATAATGGGGCATGGGCTTTGCCAGAGGGAAGCTCTTGCTGCGGCCAATCACTGGATATCTGTCCTGTTTTTCTGGGACGGTTTTGGGCACGATACGCAGTGGAGGCCAAGAGCGATTGGGCCCGCGAGATTGTCCGACGCGCCACCATCCTGAGTTTCTACCATTTTCATGGCAAAGGTATGGTTGAGGATAACATTGATGGAGGACAGATCACGGCCAGGGAATGGTCCGAGTTGATTGGTTTTGGGCCCATCCTCTGTGGCCTGGAGATAATGGCTTGGTTACCTGATCTTTTTGGACCTGCGCGTGAGAATCACCTCGTACACAGTTCCAGTATTGTCAATGACATCATTTATGGGCGAGGCCTGATTCAATACTCGACTTTTGATGCACCAGAAAAGACCATCGATGTGCTTCGCTTGACATTCCAACCACACGGGATTCAGGCGGATGGGCAGACCTTGCAACAGGTCACCGAACTGACTACCAACGGCTTTATCACAAAACAACTACCTGATAAGGACTGCATTGTCACAATACGCCATGATGGTTTCAAAACGATAAGGATAAGTGGAGAAGATCCCCAACAATCGGCTGACGGCAATAGCATGGCCTTTGAGGGAGAATGGAGCCTCGATTCAAATCGGCACGATGAAGGAGGCCAATGCCGGGTGGCTGAAAACGCGGGATCAGTGGTCTCTTTCCGGTTCCATGGGAATCAGGTTCGCTTGATTGGCCGGTTTGACTCCGAGGGAGGGTTGGCGGATGTTTGTATAGATGGTATCAAACAATTAGCCGGAATTGACTGCTGGACTCCTCTCCTAACCAAGTTTCGTCAAGTGTTGTTCTATAGCACAGGTCTTTCACAAGCCACACACGAGCTGAAAGTGGTAGTACGCGGTGAAAAGAATCCTTGTTCCCTGGGCAGGAAAGTTTTCGTGGATGCTCTGCAATGGTCCGCGGAGACAGTCCAGCCAGGATTTGGTTCTGGGGAAGGCCCAACAGAGCCACAACGCATGATCTTTGGATACAGTGCACGGCAACCCTACATTGATTCCAATGGGAATGAATGGTTGCCGGGAACAGAATTCGTGGTCCGGTCCGGCCATAATACGGACTCTGTTGAGAAGGCCTGGTGGACACAGCCAGTAACGAGTGAGATACAGAATGCAAAAGAACCTGAAATCTATCGATTTGGCATCCATGCTCATGAGTTCTGGGTAAATGCAACCGTTGCGCCAGGTGTTTATCAAGTCATTCTCCATTTCGCTGAACGCCGCGAACCAACTGACCCGGAACGCGGTCCAATGAATATTATGATCAATGGGGATTTGGTGATACAGGACTTGGATGTTGCCAACAATGCAGGTGGAATCCACAGGGCATTGGATGTCCCCTTATCCGATGTTCATCCACGCAACGGATTAATAGAAATCCGTCTTTCCTCTTCGAAGGGCGAGGCAATCTTGCAAGGCCTCGAGATCATCCCCACAAGCTTTGACAAGTAGAATATGACTTTGCTGGTTGGAGCGAGTTAAAATAATATGATTACCAGCGAGAAGGATTCATGCTTTCAACCGGCAGCGGGGAGGCCTTTTCAATTTCAAGGCCCCCTCGCCTGGCCAGATTGATCTTCCTACTGCAGAATCAGGTTTGATATTGCATTGCCTGAGCTTATGGATGGCTTCGGAACTCCAGCTTCACCCCTTGTGAGTTACTCAGCCATTTTCGAACTATAATATTTTCCTGAAGGATAACGGTCATTGACCCACAAAATCCGGCCCCTGACATTCATCACTGAACCACGCTGGTACCATGGTTGATAGTAGGTCCACCCTCTGTAGTTCGGATCGGGTGTGTCATCCACAAAAGTTGAGCCACGTTCAACATCCCACTGGCTCTGGAAGATCGGATGGGAATACCGGGGATTACGCTTCAACCATTCCCTATAGTCGTTCTGTTCAGTTTGCTTCCAGGCTTGTTGACTATCGACGAAACTGAGGTTGCTTCCGCTTGATGGGGTCGCTTTCTGCACTTGGGTGGCTTGTTGTCCCATGGCAATCGAGCAGAAAAACAAGGCGGTGATTGAGACTAATACAATCGTTAGGTGCTTCTGTGTGAAATGTGCTCTCATTTGTAACTCCTTTCCCTTCTTTCAACTCAATATCGATGCGCAAATCGCGCAATTTTCATTTACAATTATCAGCAAGTTTGGTCCTCTCGAGCTGAGGCCATGTTCCTACTCTTCTTTGAGGATATCGGGACCTTTAGAAGATTTGAATCCCTCTTGCCCTCTCGCCAATACTGCTGTTCAATGCGTGAGTTGAAACTTCAATCAAGTCAATGGATTCCGGCCCAATCCTTGATTCCAGAAGAATGAAGCCTCCGGGCTTCATTCAAGCAGGAATGCTTTTCATCTATCTTGGGAAATTCAAGAAAATCAAGAAATAGAGACCAGGGAATAGATGAGTTTTAACCTCTTCCGGACATCCTGAAGATGGTCATCTTAGGAATCCATAAAAGAAGGGGTGTTGATTGCTCCTCTAGCTTCGCGCTAGATTCAGCGCCATGTCCATTCCTTTCCAGATTACCAATCCCTCGGGCGATATCTTGCGTGGCGACCTCCACCTTCCCCCCCATAAAAAGGGGCGAAAGAGTCCCTTGGTGGTGATCTGCCATGGTTTTAAAGGCTTTAAGGACTGGGGATTCTATCCCTACCTTGCTGATTCGATCGCCCAATCTGGTCTTGCGGCGCTCCGTTTTAACTTCTCTCACAATGGCATCGGAGAGGATCCCGAAACTTTCACCCGTTTGGACCTCTTCGCGAAAGACACTTTCGGGAAGCAGATCGAGGACTTGAGGACGGTTCTCGATGCGGTGGAGAAGGGAATTCTCCCCCATGGTGAACAGCTTGACTCTGGACGAATTGGACTTCTTGGTCATAGCCGTGGAGCTGTGCCGGTCCTTGTGGTGGGTGGCAAGGAACCAGGTGTCAAAGTCCTTGTCACCTGGGCGGGTATCTCCACCTGTGACCGCTGGAACGAGGAGGTCAAGGAGGCTTGGCGGCGGGAGGGGCAGCTCCGGATCACCAATACCAGGACCGGACAAGAGATGCCTGTCGATGTCATCGTTCTCGAGGAATACGAAGCTCATGCCAGTGAGTATGATCCCCTCGCGGCGGCACGTGGTCTTCATATCCCATACCTCGTGGTTCATGGTGACGAAGATGAGACAGTCCCCTTCAGCGAGGCGACTGCTCTTCATGACAACACTCCCCGCGGCCTCCGTATGCTTCGGATTATTCCGGGCGCTGGGCATACTTTTGGTACAGTCCACCCCATGCCCAGGACGAATGAGGCCCTGGATGAGGCTATCCGGGTGACTCTGGATTGGTTTCATGCCCGCCTATGAGTCTCTTCTCATCTGCCTTTGCCCCTGAGACTTGAGCTGGTAATCTGGAATATTGGAACATGGGGAAAGTCTATTGGCTTAGGAAAGGATATCTGTGTCTGAATCAAAACTCGCTATTGATTTAAGGCCGCTCGTGGATGGTGAGGTTCTCACTTCTGATGACGAATTGGTGGCTGTTTCCGAGGATTTTGGACGTCTTATCCACCGCAAACCTGCGGTCCTTGTGTGTCCAACCACGGCGCAGGGGGCTGCACGTGTCCTTCGTTATGCCTATGAGCATGATGTCCCCGTTTCGACTCGCGGAGAGGCCCACTCCCAGACAGGCCAGAGCCTTGTTCAAGATGGGATTGTCCTCTCCACACGAGCTCTGACAGGCATTGGCGGGGTGGATGAGTCCACAGATTCAGTGCGGGTCGGCGCTGGCACCCTGTGGGGAGAGCTGGTCAAAGAGCTGGATGTCCTTGGCCGTGTGCCACGGGTGTTGACTAACAACCTCAATGTCTCGGTGGGTGGTACCTTGTCGGTGGCGGGGCTTGGAATCTCCTCTTTCCGATATGGCGCCCAGGGGGATAATGTGGATGAGCTGGAGGTGGTGACTCCCACAGGTGATATCGTGAAGGCCACCCCAGATGGACATGAACTCTTTGATCTTGTCCGTTCCGGTCTCGGCCAATTTGGAGTCATTATAGCCGCTTGCGTCAAAACCCGTCCTCGTCTCCCACGGAACCGCACCTATATGCTCCTCTATGACTCCATTGAATCGGTTCTTGCCGGCTCGCTCAAGGTGATGACTGAGGATCGATTCGATTACCTGGAAGCCTGGTGTGTTCCCCTTCCCATTGGATTCAAAGCCGAAGAGGGACGCAAGCGCGCCTTTGGGGAATGGTTTTTCCCTCTCCACTTGACCAAGGAGTTCGATCCTTCCTCTCCGCCCAGAGAGGCAGAAGACCTGGAGGGTCTGACGCCCTACAGGAAGTCCCACATTGAGGACCGGACCGCCCTGGAGTTCGGTTTCCGCTTGGAACCACTCTTCGAGCTATGGAAACGTGGTCCCTATTGGGGATCGACTCATCCCTGGATGGAAGTCATTCTTCCCTGGGAGTCGGCGGCCTTTTATGTTAAGGCGGTTCTCGAGAAGGTTCCACCGCCGATGTTGGGAGGGGGGCATATCTTGCTCTGGCCGAGTTCGGGAAAGACCTCTACAATCCCCCTCTTCAAACGCCCCGCTGGAAACCATGTCCTCGGATTTGGAATTCTGCCGGGGATCCCCAAGCAGTATGTGGACCCAGTATTGGAAGCTCTCGACAAAGCCAGTGGGGCAGCGATGATGTTTGGGGGGAAAAGATACCTTTCCGGTTGGATCCATTTCACACAGGACCAGTGGAGACAGCACTGGGGTGAGGATTGGTCCAGAATCTGCGCTGCCAAAAAGAAGTATGACCCCAAAGGTCTATTGAATCCGGATTTCATCGAGTATGAGTCAGCTTCGGGATGAGTGAAAATCGTTTCGGAATTCTGGGAACCCGGCTGGGGTACCACTTCGGTCTGACCACGCCGGGCTGGTTTTTCTTCCTACTGATGTCCCTGATCATGGCTGCGGCCGTGTCCAGCGGGCATAACCTCCTCTATCTTTCAGTGTGCCTTTTCTTCGGCGCCTTCATCACCATGGGAAATGCGGCGGTGATGAATCTTCGTGGTTTGGAGGTTGACCGGGAGGTGCGTGGCTATCTGTTTGCACAGACTCCACAACCGGTAAAAATCCGTTTACGCAACAAACGCCGCTTGATGGATTCATTCTCTCTGGAGGTGAAGGAAGTTCAAACGCGAGGGGGAAAAGCTTTGGGCCGCATCTTGGTTCCCCTGGTGGGGAAAGGGAAGGAAATTTCGCGGGAGTACCAATTGATCCCCCCCCATCGCGGCTGGTTCGATCTGGTTGGATTGGAGATCAACACCCGTTTCCCGTTCGGTTTTTGGGAACGTTCACGGGGATTCGAACGGCCCTTGCGTTTATTGGTTTTCCCACGGGTTTACGATTTCTGGCCAGGAGATCCCTCCCATCTTGCCGTAGATGGCGATTATATTGGGAAACGGCTTGGAACAGGGGATGACCTCCTCAATTTCCGTGCTTTTCAACCCGGCGATCCCATCCGTTGGATCCATTGGAAAAACTCAGCCAAGACCGATCGTCTCACCGTGGCGGTGTTTCACCATCCCGAAAACCGTCAGATCGTGATTTGTCTACGTACTCTCTATGATGAGAGTTTTGGACACAACCTGGAGGAACATTTCGAGGAGGCGGTCAGCTGGGCGGCGACCGCGGTTGTCAAGCTTCTGGATCGTGGTATCTCGGTGGGTTATATGGATGAATCCAGCCGGATATCCCCTGCTCCCGGCGA
>CAZORO010000020.1:19025-24649 GCA_964581845.1 uncultured bacterium | reverse complement strand
TCGCTACCAGCTTCTCGTTACAGCCTCTCGTTTATGCCCCCAACGATTCCAGAGCGATTGAACTCGCCATGACTTGGGAGAATCCAGGTTTTGAAATTCTCTTCCCCGGTGAGGAAATTATGCCGGATTACGAAGCCTACACGGTTGGTACCAACTATGGACGGGTTCGTTTGATGACCCTGGAGGAATTTGAGAGGGGAACGGAATCTCTCAGTTGGCAGGATATCCTGGTTCTCCAAAGAGTGCCCTATGATCTGGGGAATGTGGTGGCCGGGCTCATCACCGGGGAACGTCAAGCCGAGCTCTCCCATGTGGCCATCCGCATGGCCCGGCGGGGAACTCCCAATGTTTATCTGGTAAATCCGCTGGAGACACTCGCCGCATATGAAGGGCAACTGGTCCGTCTTGAGATCGCCTCGAGCTCTTATACCATCTCCCTGGTGGCGGACGAGACCGAAGCGGAGGAGTGGTGGGATGCGCACCGTCCTGTCGTAACTGCGGTTCCTTTTCCCAACATCAAATACACACAGCTTGATCATTTGTTGGAGATGGATGTAACCGAGGCAAGCGGTTCCTTGACCGCCAAAGTGGGTGGCAAAGCCGCCAACCTGGCCAAAATGTACGCTTACCTTCCATCAGAGAACCAAATTCCCGGCTTCGCGATTCCATTTTACTACTACCATGAATTCATGACCTTAAATCAACTCGTGGACAACAGTGTGAACCCGCCAGTCAACTATACTTATCAAGAATATCTGGAGCATCTCCTCGCGAATGATCAGTTCCGGAATGACAGCAAATACAGATTGGAAAAACTGGCGGCATTCCGTGAGGAGATCGAGGACCATGGCGTTGTGGATTTGTTCCTGTTAAATGTTTTGGCGACACGGATTGAGGAGGTGTTTGGTTCGCGCGATGTGATGGTGCGTTTCCGTTCCTCTTCGAACGCTGAGGATTCGTTGGTCTTCACCGGGGCTGGTCTTTACGATTCAACTTCGGTGTGCGTGGAGGACTCCTTCGATGGTGACTCACAGGGACCCTCGCATTGCGATCCCAACCAAGACAAGGAGCGGACCATCAAGCGTGGACTCAAGAAGGTCTGGGCAAGTCTGTGGAACTACCGGGCCTATGAGGAACGGGATTACTATCAAATTCCGCAGGATCTCGCGGCGATGGCCATATTAGTCACGACAGCATTTCCGGATGAGGCCGCCAATGGGGTGGCCTTCACCGGCGATACCATCCTGGGAGCCACAGCAGGATATCTGATCAACGCGCAGACCGGAGACTACAGCGTCGTTCAGCCGGATACTGGCGTGTTACCGGAGCGGGACATTCTTACCATGGCCTCTGGAGAGGTCATCGCGATCAACCGCGCCCGTGCTTCCTCGCTCGTGAGCGCGGGAGAACAGGTCCTATCCGATGTACAGCTGCGGAAACTGGGCCATGCAATGGCCCTGGTCGATGCCAGCCAGCCCATCGAGTTGGAGGGTTATGACCGTGACCAGGTGCTTTTTGATATCGAGTTCAAGTTCACCCAATCGGGAGCCTTGATTCTCAAGCAGGTGCGCCCCTTCCTCCTCTCCAGCGCCGGGGTACCACAATCCAGTGATTATTTCCAATTGGTGATTCCAGAGGATATTGTCCTCTGTCGGCGGTTTTACAGGGGAGACTTGCTTAAAGAAGCCTACGAAACTCTCATGCAGGTGACCCTGAAACCGGGCCGGTACTATCTGCCGAAAGAGGGAACGAGCTTTGATATCGACCTCATCCAAGAGGTGCTCTATGGTCCATCTCAAGAGAAAGCGGAGGCCATGGAGGTCGGTAAATTCTTTATAACGAAAAAAGATTATTCTTACGGCAGTTATACACGGTACAATCTACAACAATCATTTAAAGTCAGTGATGTCACGTTTGTAATTACTACATATTATTCTTTCTCTCCAGATGCCCCACCATGCATATTAGATGAGGAAGAATTGTTTAATCCTTTTAGATTTCGTTCGTCAATTGCGGACTACAAGTATGAGTATATGAACTTGCTTCCTTGCACGCTCAGGAGTGATCTTCAACTCGTTTTCGAGGTTCAATTGACTGATGAATTCTTCGCGAAATTTGAGACCACATGGGGGATGCAAGCCGGAACCCATGAGAGTACTAGAGGTGACGCGATCTATGGTGAGATCAGCTATCCAGGTGTTTCTCGATCCAGCGGGGATTATTGGAACATTTTATATGTCAACAAAGCATACCTGACCGGGACACTTGGCTTTGTGCTGGATCCCCCCCTTGGATCGACTAGGGTCTTTTCCTTATATCGAACTCGAGGCAATCTTTATGAGGCGTCATTCCTCGATAAAGATTTCCAAGAAATAGAAACGCCGTCTTTGAAGGGGATTACCACATATAAGGACTCCTCCTTGGTGACTATCAATGAGGTGTTGATCGCGAACGATGTTCTTCCGGATGAATCGGGAGAATATGACCCTTGGCTTGAAGTGATCAACAACACGGCGGGTGATATTGATTTGACCAAATACACTCTCACCAATAATATGATGGATCCCTATAGAACATCGTGGGTGTTCCCCACGGGTACCAAATTGGATGCCGGAGAGCGGTTGGTGGTATGGCTGGATGGCGAAATGGAGGAGGGTGCATTGCACACCAGTTTCAGAGTGGACTCTAAGAAAGGAGTCATTATCCTAACCAATTCTAACACTGGGATAATTTCCCCGGCGCATCAAAGCATTTTCTATTATGAAAACCCCACTCCCGGAAAATCCGAGGGGAGGTTCCCCGATGGGACCGGCCAGTATTGCCTGTTGGAGAATCCCACGCCGGGAAAATTGAATAGCGAGGGGAATCCCACCTCGATACCCAATTGGATGCAGTATTGACCACCGGTTCACTATACTGCCTCTACAAAAGGGATTGCCTTGTCATGCCCAAGTGCCATAGTCTCACCTTGGGAGGAATACCATTGATATGAAACCCATACTACCCTTACTGATATTTACCAGCATACCCCTATTCTCATCCACCCTTTGCGTGTCCGCGGCGCACGCTGGGAGTCTGGCCATTGGGATAGCCACCACCGTGACCAGTGCTACGGCTGACATCGTTCGAGCTCAGGCAGTTTTGACCGTGGCTGAAGGTAAACGGTTGATCGCGCGCGGTTTCAAGCGCCTTCCCGAGGTGCGCCGGGCTCTCGCGCAGGGGCGGATCCTCATCACCCACGGTACCACCAATACCTACATTGCCGAGGAGCTGCTTGACCGGAAGATCGAACATGGTGCCTTTGTGATCGGACAAACCCTGCCTTCAGTGGGTGCACCACGGCACCGGGTCAAGAAATATCTGGGACCAGTGCTCATAGAAAGAGGTCAGGAAGTCAGTGGGTTATCACTGAATGAGGCTCTCGATAAGTTGTCTTCAGGTGACCTCATTGTCAAGGGCGGCAACGCGCTTGATTACAGAAAAGGCCTGGTAGGAACTCTCACGGGTAGCGATACGGGTGGGACGAGTGGAGCGATTCTGCCCCATCTTAAAAACAAAGGTCTACGCCTTGTTATCCCCATCGGACTTGAAAAACAGATCGCTGGTGATTTGACAGAGGTGGTCCCTCTCATGCAAAAACCAGTCGAGAACCTTCAATCAGATCCCTCCATGATACTGTGGACCGATGCCTTGATCCTGACTGAAATCGAAGCGCTACGTACAGTGGCTCAGGTTGATGTCATCCAGGTCTCGGCGGGTGGGATTGGAGGCGCGGAAGGAAGTGTGCGGCTCCTCATATATGGCCCACGCGAACAAGTGAAGCTAGCCATGGATGAGGTTGAAGCAGTCAAGGGGGAACCGCCCTTTTATACTCAGCCCGATACCGCCTCGGCTAACCCATAATGTAGATATATCGCATTTCGTATCTTCCACATTTTTCTTAAAAGGAGTTGCATCATCCTTGATGGAAAATCTACAATGATAACAGCGCGTACCGTCAACTAATGGATTCCGGTCGAGCTACTACCCAACACACCTTGCGATTGCCTGTTTCCGTTATTCCTACTCCAGGAGGCAAACCATGAAACGGCATTTGCGATTTTTATTTCTCCCTGTGGTCCTTCTCGTTCTTGTCTCTGATCCAGTTTATGCCACAGACCTTACTGCGAAGGCGGGGAATGGAGTGGTTCTCTTGAACTGGACACGTAACACGGATCCTGGCTTGGAGGGTTACCGGGTCTATTACGGGCCTGCATCTGGTCTATACAATGGAACAGGAGCCAGCCAGGGACCATCGCCTATTACAGTTCTATTAACAATGTTGCCCAATCCCCTGCTACCAGCATACTCGGTATCAGGGCTCGCAAGTGGTGAGGATTGGCATTTCAAGGTATATGCATTGGTCAGCGGGGTGGAAACGGATCCTTCTTTCGAGGCGGTCATTAGCGCGTATGGGTGGGGACGAATCGAGGGGAATCTGCTACAAAATCCCGGCTTTGAAGAGGGAAATGCTGTTTGGTTCCCCACCGGTTTCTGGCAACCCATGCCGCCTTTGAGGATTGTTACCGCATCCCTCGACAACAACATCAGACTGACGGGTAACAGTGCATTAAAAGTCATTAGTCAAATTCCAGCAGGCAATGGAGTTTACCGGTTATCCGCCTCTCAAAAACCTCCGGGGAAAACTGCTAACACCGATTACCTTGTCCGCTTCTGGGCCAGGGCAGTGGATGCCCAGTATGGCTGTTTCGGTCTGATTTTGAATCTTGATGACACTTGGAATCAACGCTTGTATGCGCGTGGCGGAACCTATGAATGGACACAATTCGCGAGGATCTACAACACCGGACCAAATAATAGATTCGAAGTCAGTCTCCTGTGTGAAGGGACTGGAACCATGTGGATCGATGACATCGAGGTGATCCAGGTTTCAGGATCTGGCATAACTCCACCCTTCCCGGAAACCTTCCAGCGGAATAACCAAAATCCAATCCTCGATATCGGTTCCTCCGGCTCTCTTGATCAATATGGTGTCTATAGTCCCACTGTTCTCCATGATGTCAGTGATGGTGTGAAAAACTCATCGACGGATGAGTACAAGATGTATTATTCCATGCATAATGGAACCAATGTGCGTATCGGGCTGGCCACATCTCCTGACGGTTACAACTGGACTAAATACAATGGGAATCCGGTCTTGAACCTGGGGGGAACCGGATCATGGGATGACACGCATATCGTTCCAAGTGGTATCCTGAAGATTGATTCGACCTATCATCTTTATTATTCAGGCTACAAGAGCCCTTGCTGGCAGATCGGACATGCTACTTCCAGCGATGGACTCATCTGGACACGTGATCCCTCAAATCCCGTGCTACATATTGGCAACGAAGGGGCATTTGTCAGCACTCATGTGCAATTAGCGAATGTTATTTATGAAAATGGTATCTTCCGGATGTGGTATACAGCCTATAATTCCGTTGCAGGGAAGAACTACATTCTCTATGCGGCCTCCTCGAATGGAACATCTTTCACACGCCAGGGGATAGCATTATCTCCTGGTGGATTGGGTGATATGGACGTGGGTGGCTGTATCGGCCCGGTGGTTTTGAAACTACCAGATA
>CAZORO010000020.1:0-19015 GCA_964581845.1 uncultured bacterium | reverse complement strand
GCAGTTCGACAATCGGAAACACAGGTTGTTATGCCACCTCTCCCGATGGACTGAACTGGACTCCGGTAGGTGGAGCGCTCTCCCCGACTTACCTTGGGAGTACAAGTTTCGATTCCACCCAAACCAATCCTTCCTCGGTCCTACTGACTGATAGCCTCTTGAGAATGTATTATCACGGTCATAATGGGAGCAACTATCGAATCGGATTGGCTGAATCGGCTTACATCCCCTCCGGCTCCCCCACTTTAACACCCACCGAGGTGACTCCCTTACCCAGCAATACTCCCACGTTGACATTGGTACCCACTGATACACCCACCGTGACTCCCACCATTGAGACACCAACCCCAACGCTATCTCCCACCCAGCTGCCACCCACCTCAACACCCACCAAGACATCCACCCCAACACCATCATCCACATCCCTTCCAATATCCGGGCGGGAGATCTTCGAATCTGGAGATGCGTTGATCAACTTTAACTATTACCCAGATGGTTCGGCCATCAACGGTGCGAATCCCAATCCCTATACCGCGGCCACCTACCTGACAGATCAATTCGCTTCAGTGGGCGTTCATTTTCGTTCGATCCGGAATACTTACACCGGGACGGTTCTGGTCAATGTCGGGGTTGGTGTCATCTTTGCCCCCAACAACATGATCCTGGGAATGGTGAACACGATCGCGCTGGATGGAAACAGCACCATCGAGGTCCAGTTTGATGAACCCGTAGAACGAGCGGGACTCATGCGGCGGGGTTTTCTGGACTACGCCCATGGAAACACCGCAGTTACGAAATTCTATGACCAAGCTGGAAATCTCATCCAATCGATCATAACCAATGTGGAGGGAGCATTTCCCTCTCTCGCGGTACCGGAAGGGCAACCGGGTATCAAGCGCATCGAGGTCACCAGCAGCAAACCACTTTATGATACTCGTGGTGAAGGTGGAGTTGATGACCTCATGTTCAGCCAGGTGGGAAGCATGACCATTCCTGAAGTGCTCCGGTATAGCCCGCCGGAAACACCCACGCCAACACCTTTCTTTGATGTGGCACCGCCTCTCTCTCTAGATGGCTGGATCGACTCAAGAGACCTCCTGATATGGATCGACGCAATTAAATCAGGTGCCGCGGAACAAAGTATCCTTTTCGACTTCTCCAACTGGTGGCATCACAGCGTTGAGTAAAAAAACAAATTAGCTTTCTACTATTACGGCACCGCTGGCCCCTTATCACAGATCGTATCTCTGGATTCCCACCTTCGTGGGAATGACGATGAGCGATATTATTTCCGCGATTTTTCATTCCCGGAATGGGGAATCCATTGTGTCATCTCAACACCGCCCATCCAGAGAACACCTTGTAATCCCTTATGGCGCAAATACGGGAGGAAGGGCCCCAGGATCATCACCCTCCCGCAAAAAGAGGATCTCGCGCTTGGAGACACCATGCATGTAAAGCCGTGCTTGGCGGCCACACAATTTATCTGTTTCCTTGGCCTTTGTATCGATTCCGATCACAGTCGGGTACCAGCCACCCCCTTCGAGGATTCTCTCTGGCTCAGTCCAGGACTTAGGATTGGAGAGATCATTGCTGTAACTGATATAGATCCCCTCTTGTGGCCAACCTGGTTTGTAGCGGGTGCGGTTGAGCAAAATGACGTAAGATTCAAGGTGAGTGTTCCAATGGATGGAGGGCCCCCAGAAAGCATCGGCGTTTTCCTCCCGCCAGTTGATCTTGGCGGGGAAGATAGGTGTGATGTGTCCTCCAATTCCCGGCTCATTCCAGGTCCCCTGGTGGTATTTCCAAACCTTGCCTGATGGTTGATCGCGGCCGCTCCAGGCCATGCGCGCAATGGAGACGCCTTGTTCAGCCAGGTCCCCGGCATATGTTCCAAAAAAGAAGTACAGATATTGCCGTTGAGGATCGAGCATGACTGAAAAGTCTCCATTTCCCCCAGCGAAGTATCCATTCTTGGAATTGCAGTCGAGGGTTCCCTCGGGGGCCTCCAGGACAAACCCCAGCTCGGTCCAGGTAGCGCCATTATCGGTGGACTTCATGGCCCCAATGCGTGGCGCGGTGAGAGCCTCTGAGAAGTCGCTCTTGCTACCGGGACAGAGACCAGGCGGCTCATTGTGATACCATGCATAAAGGGTTCCATCTGGCTCTTTCCAGGTGGCTTCGATCCACTGCCCTCCCGCCACCGGGATATTCTTATCGAGATCCACCGAACGGGCCTCGCCCAGGTGGAACTGATCGGGTCCGAAGCTCTGGAAAGGATGGCCCGCGGAGTTGAAGAGATAGAACACATCCCCATCCCAGTGCGCCGGGCTGTTGGAATCGGTCTGAGAGGGGAACTTCACCTCCGGCACATCACGCAGAACCACCTTCGAGCCTGCCCATGGACTTTGTATGGAGACCAATAGGGTGACAACTGAGATGATGAACCGCGGCACTGGACTACCTCCTGGAAGGTTTAGGTTATGATAACCTGCCCAGGTGAATCATCTGAGCATCACCAGAAGCAGAATACTCCAGATCGGAGATGGTGTCGCCCAGGGTTTTGCTCTTTTCCCCGCATATCCACGGATGATGGTGGGGGCATTACGGTATCTCTCGTGGCCGAAACTTCTCTGAGACTCCTTGCCCCTTTCGCGCTATCATCACCCATCCACAAGGAGGGGCCTATGACCACCCATTCCACATGCCGATACCTTCCAGAACAATACATCGCATCGCGCCACCTCATCCTTCGCATCACTCTCATCACACTTCTGATGTTTTGGGTTTGTCCCCAAAGTCATGGCGCTGAGGAGGATTTCGATTATTTTGACAACTCCTGGAGTGTCATTGGACTGAAGGACTACACCCATGGAACCCGCATCACTCCGGAAAATGAGCTAGTGATCGGAACCAGTCCAAGTGAAGGTGAAAAACAAGCCGGTAAGAGAACTGTCAGGCTGCGGTATGGACATGCTCTCTCTCCTCTTTCGCGCCAACAGACCAAAAGGCTCCTGGATGGCTGGCTGCCCATTATTCTCCTTTCCGCCGGTGATGGCTGGGTCTGCTATGAGTTCACCTTCTGGGCAACCCCTCTCCCGAACATCAAGGACTGGCGGACGGCTTATAACTGGCCCACCGAAGGGGACAACTACCTGAGCTGGATTCTGGTTAAGGCAACCAACACCGGTACCGCAGAGGCCGAGGGACAAGTCCGTGTAGAACCTTCAGCCCCGGGGGGTATTGCCGAAACTGTGTTGAATTCTCTCGCGGGACCGAAAGAAGCCAGCTGGAAGCTAGCTCCGGGAGAGAGCAAGGAGCTGGTGGTAAAGATTCCCTGGGAACCTTTATCTGATGTGGAACTCTTCGAGAAGGAGGACCCCCACCTTTGGCTTGAACGGACCGCTCAGGCTTGGAGAGAACTCCTGAGGGGAGCCACCCTGATCGATGTCCCTTGCTGGAAGGCCCGGCAGGCGCTCCTCGCCTCGCATGTCTACCAGCTAATCACCAACGACCATGGCGAGGTGCATGGAGGCGAGGGATTTTATGATGAGTTCTACATCCGTGATGGCGCCTACCAGATCATGCAATTTGAGGAAGCGGGCCTTATGGATGTGGCCAAGCTCGCGATCAAGTCTTTCTTGTCACATCAGAGGGAGGATGGACGTTTCGAGTCCCAGAAAGGCCAGTTGGATGCCAATGGGCAGGATCTTTGGGCACTCTGGCAATATTACCAGTTGAATGGTGACAAAGCATGGCTTGCGGAGGTCTGGCCTCAAATCAAGAAGTCATTGGATTGGATCCAGAAAGCCCGGAGTGAAGCTGGACCAGACTCGCCTTTTACGGGTTTGTTGCCAGCAGCTCCCGCAGATGGGGAGTATCTGTGGGATGGAAAACACCATATTGTGGGGTATGACTTCTGGAATCTGCGCGGCATCCTGTGTGCCATCGAGGCCGCGCGAGTCCTCGAAAAGCCACAAGAAGCTGAGCAGCTGATGAAAGAAGCCGAGGAATACAGGGCCGCGATCGAAACAGCGTGGACCAAAACTGGCTTTCCCTATTTCCCTCCCAGCTGGGAGAAGGAGGGAACCCATTGGGGCAATACCGAGATCCTCTGGCCATACCCGATCCTTCCCGTGGATGACCCCAGGGTGGATGCTCTCTCAGAGGAAGTCCGTAAACATCATGGGGGTGGATTCAAAGAGGGAACCATCTGCTGGCTGGGCATGCAGGATGCCAAGCCACCCGTGGCGCCGGGTGATGCCATTCACCCCTACATGTCGGCATATTCATCCATGAATGCGCTCAGGCAGGACCACTCCGAGCAGGTGGTTGAGGATTTTTACTGGTATCTCCTTCATTCCACCGCCACCCATGGTTTCCCAGAGGGGATCTTCCACAAACGGCGTTTCGCTTGGGCGGACACCCTTCCCCATGCCACCGGCGCCAGTAATTACACTATCTTGTTACGGCATATGCTGATTGATGAGCGTGGAGATGAACTTCATCTGCTCCCAGCCATTCCTGACTGGTGGTTACAGGAGGGACAAGAGGTCCGTATCGTGCGTGCGCCCACCCATTTCGGGGAGATCAGTCTGCATGTGAAGGGCGCGAGCCAGGGCGTTGTTTTTGATTGGGAAAGACCTACACGTCAAACCCCCGCCCGTGTGGTGCTGCACCTCCCAAGGGCAAGCCCACTGTTGCAGCCGGTGGAGGGAATCGAGGTAGTCCTGCATGATAACCACAGTAGGCGATGGGCTTTCGCTTTTGTAGTTGGACTTTATGAAAAGCAGTCCCCCATCCCGGTTTCGGGCATCCATAAAGAGTAAGAATGGAAGCCCTTTTCTGGAGTAGCGAATTTATTCGCATAGTGACACAATGACGTTCAATGAAGAGCAACGGCAACACAAAGCGAATAAATTCACTACTCCGTCTGTTGCCCGTGTTCCATGGGCCTAATAGTTTGGTGGATTCCCGTCTTCTCGCGAATGACGATTTCCGAAGGAGATCCCAACTATGCGAAACACATTCACGCGCAGGGAAGTTCTCAAGGCGGGAGCGGCTGGAGCTACTCTCGCTCTTATGGGAGGTAGCATCTTCTCCGCTGAGCTAAAGCCACGTCCCAATATCGTGCTCCTAATGGCCGACCAGTACAGAGGCGATTGCCTGGGGTGCGATGGCCACCCGGTCATTAAGACTCCGAATCTGGACCGTCTGGCTGCTGAGGGAGTCCGCTTCGCCCATGCCTATTCCTGCACTCCCACCTGCACTCCCGCCCGGGCCGCGCTCTTGACCGGCCTTGGCCCTTGGCGCAATGGGATGCTTGGATATGGAAAGGTGGCGGAGAAATATCCCATCGAAATGCCGCAAGCATTGCGTGATGCCGGTTACTACACCACCGGCATCGGAAAGATGCATTATTCTCCACAACGCTGCTTGCATGGTTTTCATCTGGTACTACTCGATGAATCCGGGCGTGCCCAGACCCCTGACTTCCGCAGTGACTACAGAGCCTGGTTTTACAGTCAGGCGCCCACACTGGATCCGGATATCACCGGCATTGGCTGGAATGACTACCGTTCCGCTGTATATGCCCTTCCTGAGGAACTGCATCCCACCACCTGGACCGCGAACACCGCCTGTAATTTCCTCAAGTCCTATAACCGTTCCGAGCCGTTCTTCCTGAAAGTCTCCTTCGCGCGTCCGCACAGCCCTTATGATCCTCCCTCAAGGTGGATGGATGCTTATCAGGATGTGGAGATACCCAAGGCTGCTCTCGGTGATTGGGAGTCAAAGTATGCCCCTCGTAGCGATGCCTCCTTTAACATCTGGCATGGTGATATGGGACAGGATCAGGTGCGTGCTTCACGTCAAGGGTATTATGGTTCGGTTTCTTTTGTGGATGAGCAGATCGGACGGATCATCAGGGCTCTTGAAAAGCGTGGATGGCTGGAGAACACCCTGATTCTGTTTACTGCCGATCATGGAGACATGACCGGTGACCACCATCTCTGGCGGAAGTCCTATGCCTACGAGTCCTCGGCAGGCATCCCGATGATCGTGCGTTGGCCTGAAAACCTACTCTCCGCAAGCAGGGGACAGGTAAGCGAGGAAACGGTCGAGCTCCGGGATGTCCTGCCCACCTTTCTGGAAGCAGCGGCGGCACCCGGTGGCGGGAAACTAGAGGGCAAGAGCCTGCTCGCTCTGATTCGAGGAGAGAAACAAGGATGGCGCGAGTACATCGATCTGGAGCATGACATCTGCTATGCGCCAGAGAATCATTGGAGTGCGCTGACCGATGGGCACTCGAAATACATTTTCCATGCCTTTAATGGAAGTGAACAGTTTTTCGACCTGGACCATGATCCTCAGGAATGCCGTGATCTGATCGCTGATCCAACTTGCAAGGAACGGATTCAACTCTGGAGGGAGAGGCTGACCGCCCACCTGGAACCGCGCGGGGAGGAATTTGTCGCCAATGGGAAACTGATGCTACGTCCGAAATCGCATCTTTATTCACCCCATTACCCAAAAGAGGGGGAATAACCTTCAAAGACCTTCGGCCATTGTATGAAGCTTCATTCACCGAAGACGACAATCGAGATGGAAAACCAAACTCCAGTCAATCACTACAGGTATAAAAAACCCCTTGGAGAAACCACAATCATCTCAAATCAGACAACATGCTTAATCGTGGTGATGAATTGTAGACATGGACACTTCTACTACCTTCCACCGTTTAAGTGAATGGGAAAAAGCGAAACACAAACTTGAGCCGCTCTCAATTCCTTACAAGGCAATTCAATCGGGAATTGGATACCGTTATATGGGAACTGTTCTACTGACTACAACAGCTACTGGCAGATTTTTATAATCCCAATGAACCCACATTGATGTTCATGGATGGATACAGAATAATCGTGCTTTATCCCCACTGAATCTCTATTGCCAAAGTGGATGATGTGTTGGATGCATGGGGGACGCTTGAGATGATCAGATAAAGGGGAACCGGATATGGTCAAGACGAAATGAGATCATCCCTTACCACCAGAAGGGAACCGCGATGGGGGTATTGATCGTGCTTCCCGCGCCAAATTCCATCCGGCGAAGAGAATCGGTAAGACTGGGAAGCAGTTTTCCAACTGTAATGCCTACAACCATACAAAGAGCCACCCAGAGGCTGAGATAGCATTCAAACGGATTGAGTTTCCTTTCTGCCTGGGGTACTGAAAGGGTGTCCGCTGTGGTGCTCATTCTCGAGATATCCTTGTTGGGATTTCACTTTTTGGAATTGTCTCAGCAGACTCAAGCGTGAAGTTCTTATAGAACTCCAAAAAGCTCTCTGGGAGTCCTTGAATAAACTCCCTGATTTCATCTCTTACACGCCGGTAGGGAGCCAGGCGTTCTTCCTCGCTCTTTGCTCCTGCCGCCAGTTTTGGTGGATCATCAAATCCCACGTGAATGACCTTGGTTCTGCCGGGAAAGATGGGACAGGTTTCATGCGCATGGCCACAAACCGTAATGACAAAATCGAACTCGACGCCCCCCAGATCCTCGGCCCTCTTGGAGTGATGACTGGAGATGTCTACTCCCGCTTCCGCCATCACCTGGACCGCATCGGGATTCAGCCCATGAGTCTCGATCCCAGCTGAATAGGGCTCGACGACATCCCCTTTAAGATGACGCGCCCAGCCTTCGGCCATCTGGCTTCGACAAGAATTGCCTGTGCAAAGGAACAAAATCTTCAATTTCGATGGGTATACCACTCATATCCTCCTGAATATAAACAACTGTTACTTCGCCATATATAAAATAGTTCTCGGGAAATTCCACTTCTTCTCTTTACATGAACGAACGTTCACTCCGTGATTATCCTAAACAGTGAGAGCGGCCTCTTCGAGGACTTTTTCAGCCTCATTTCCATTTGAGCCACTTCCCCGTTGCCCGGTTCCATAGTGGTTGCAAAGCTCCTCCAGGCACATGGCTCTGACCTGGATGAGACGGCGGTCATCCTCCTGGATACGCTTGTCGTACTCCAGTGAGTTTGTGATCCAATCAATCGCGGCGATGACGGTCTTGCTGACTTCTCCCTCGGGAAGGTGGTAGTAAATCCAACGTCCATCCTTGCGCGAATCGATCAGTCCGGCCTGACGCAGGATGGCAAGGTGCTTGGAAACCGTGGAAGGAGCCAGTTTCAACATTTCAATAATCTGGCACACACACAGTTCACCATTCCTCAGGAACATGAGAATTCTGACACGGTTTTCATCCGCCAGGGCTTTCGTAATGTGCATGAATTCTCTCATGGTATATTTCCCTTGTATCAAGAGCTTGGCTTGGAGTCCAACTCCTGCCCCAGCTGGGGTGATTATCCTACCACATGGAGAGCCTCGCGGGGTATATCCTGCTCAATGGTCCCGTTGACCAGGCGAAGCATCCTATGAGCGCGTTTGGCGATGTTGGGATCATGGGTGACCATCACAATGGTCCTCCCTTCAGCATGGAGTTCTTCAAGGAAATCCATAACAGACGAACTGGTTTCAGGATCCAGATTCCCGGTTGGTTCATCAGCCAGGATGATTTCTGGATCGTTGGCTAACATACGCGCTAGAGCCACACGTTGCTGCTGACCGATACTGAGTTCAGAGGGTTTGTGATCCAGGCGTTCGCCGAGACCGACACGGTTAAGAAGACTTTCTGCCTTGACCTTCTGGCCGTTCTCCTCCAGACCTGCAAGATAGAGTGGAATCTGAACATTTTCCAGGGCTGTCAAATAAGGGACCAGGTTGAAGGTCTGGAACACAAAACCGATCTTCTCCTGGCGCACCTTCGCACGCTGTTCAATGTCCAACTCATACAGCGAGTCCTGTCCCAACCAGACCCGGCCCGAACAGGGTGAGAGCATCCCTCCCAACATGAGCAGTAGCGTACTTTTTCCGCTTCCACTCGGCCCAACCACCGAAACGAAATCCCCTTTTGGAATTTCAAGGGTGACCTCATCTATCGCATTCACATTGCCGCCACGATGCTGGTATTTCTTACTCACTGACTCCATCACAAGCATGATTTCAAACCTCTTGAAGACTTGCACAGGGATCCAATTGGGCCGCACGGCGCGCCGGGAAATAACTGGCAGCCAGGGCGATTCCACATGAGATAAGAATCGCCCAGAAAAGAAGTGTCGGCATGGGTAGGACTGGAACCCCCGCGATACGGGGACCCATTACCACAGCGAGGAGAGTTCCCAACGCAAATCCACCCACTCCTCCAACCAGACCCAACAGGACTGCCTTAAGAAGGAAAATACGCAATACAATTTTGGAACCCGCACCCAGGGCCATCAGGGTTCCAATCTCGCGGCGGCGCTCATAGACATTGGCATACATGTAGTTGGCCATGCTCGCACCGCCAACCAGGATGATGATGGCGATGAAGATCAGGGACAGCCTCGCCATCATTTTGTTGGTGTTGATCTGGGTATCCACGATCTGTGTGATCGTCACCACCTTGGCCTCCGGCAACAGGCTGTTGAGCTTGGCCACCATTCCTCCATTGATCTCCTGGCAGCAACCAATTATCTCGATGGCGTTGATGAAGGCCCCCTTGCCGGTCATCTCCTGAACGGTATGCAAGTGAGCGAAGATCCGCGAGTCATCGACAGTTCCGGTTTGAGGCAGAGTAGCCAATATGTTGAAAGGCCTTCCCATCACTTCAAGAGTGCTTCCCTCTTTGAGGTTCAGAGAATCCGCCACATCGGCGCCAACCAAAGCCTCATTGGGAGCCAGATCCTGGATGACCCGTTTGCGCAGGAGGGTTTCATTGGGTTCATCCTTGATCAATCCTGGCATCTGCGCACCACACCCCACAGGATGGTTAAATATACCTGCTCCTTGCCAGGCAGCCTTGGCCTGAAACTCACTCAGGGGAAGGATGCCTGTCAGTGTGAATTTCCTGGTTCCCAGTTCTACAGGAACAGAAAGCTTCGGCGAAAGGTTGTCGACTCCCTCGACCGAAGACATGGCAATCTGAGACACATACTCCTCAGGCAAGAGCTCACTCTGCATATCCGCGCTGTAGTAGTCCTGCAGTGTGACCGACTTGGGGAGGATCAGCACATTGGCCCCGAGCGCATCCAGTTCGCGGGCCACCGCCATTTCCGAGTAGTGGCTGATGTTCTTGATCGACACGATGACTGTGATGCCCAACAGGACCGCCATCAGGCTGGTTACTAGCTGATTCTTGCGTTCGAAAAGTTCGCGCCAGACAAGGGTTCTCAGTTTCATCCTATAAACTCCTTCTCACTTATCCTGATACTACCTTCCGGTAACTTTCGAGAAGAACTTCTTCATGGCGCTCTGCTCCTGAGGTGGCGCTGCAGCCTGAGGACCGGCCGCTGCAGGGCCACACTTCCCGCCCGCACAACCGCCGGGGCCACATCCTCCCGAAGCCTGGAGCTTCGACAGAAACATGTTCTTGGTGGTTCCACCCATGAACTTACCGACTGGTGATCCTGGAGGAACCAGCATGACGGTTTGTGCTACATTAAGGCTTGGATCAATCTGAAGCTGAGAGAAAAGCTTGCTCTCATTCGGATCCGCTGGATTGGCCATCACCACTCGCACCGCCCCACCCATCTGGGGATCGGCACGTAGCTCATTGACCCCATACATCGCGGCGTCATTCTGTTGAGTTGATTGGTTCTGAATACACAGGAAGACCAAACGGCGTTCCTGCAGGAATTTCATCGTTTCCTCCAAGGCTGACGTTCCAAACGCTCCCATGAGCTGGGTCTCATCGAATTTGGTGGGAAAGCCTCCCATGATGGCTCCATTGGGTGCTACCACAAGGACCAGCGGCATTGGTGCACGGCTCACATCATAGCGGTGAACAATTTCCTGCTCCAAAGGATCAGAAATATTGACTGGAACTCCTTCAGCACGGCCAGCCAGTTTGGAGAGGGTCGATTAGAAGATAGCCCACATGGCGTCAGTCTGCTCATTCTGACCATTGTTGAAGAAGATGAAGAGGTATTGTCTGTTCGCGGCTGTACGCTGCAGAGCAGCCATCCCTTTACCACCCGCCACGGGACCCGCCGGTTGTGGAGCAGGGACTGCAGCAGGTGCTGGAGCAACTGCCGCTGCTGGTTGTGCGGGTTGGGGTGAAGAGCCAGGGACAATCCAATTGCCATCGGATGAGGCAGCGGTTTGCGCAAGGGACTGAGTGAATGATAGGACCAATAACGAGAGAGCCATCAGGCCATAGACAACGACTTTCCCCTTCGACATGGAAAGCATCCTCCTGTACAGATTGGATTCGGAAGCGAAGCAGGATCGTTCTACTCAGATACTGGTGCCGGACAGATTGGCTGCCTGGAAATCCACACCATATACATCGCCATATGGTGAAGTATCGGTTCTGGAATATGATTTGTCAACTGGTAGTAAAAGGGATGGAATAAGGGGTTGACAGGGTGGATACATATGGTAACATTGCCATAGAGCCATGGATAAGCACCCGATTGAATTCTACGAAGCCCGTGCCAATGTGGCCAAAGCCTTGGCCCACCCCAGCCGTTTGATGATGCTGGAGGCCCTCCAGGAGCGCGAGATGTGTGTCTGCGAGCTGACCGCCCTGGTCGGATCTGATCAATCCACTGTCTCCAAGCATCTGGCTATTCTCAAACAGGCAGGATTACTGGAGACACGTAAAGAAGGTTCGATGATTTTCTACCGCCTGAGGATTACCTGTCTGAATGGATTCTTCAGCTGTGTTGAGGCGGTCATCCAAAAGCGAAGGGATGCTGATCTTGCGGCGTGTTGCTGATCTTTCTTTATACCATAACCATGGTTCATTGACCATATCGCCATGGATAGTGAGATGACGATGAACAAAGAAATCAAAGTTTTCCTCTCTTTCCTGATTGTCTTCCTGATCGCCTACTTCTTGCCTCTCGGGAATCCGAAGGTCTCGAATGCCATCCTGGAGGCCTTCAATCTGCTGCAATGGTATGCCCGTCAGCACACCCTGGCCTGTGTCGTCCCCGCCATGTTCATCGCCGGAGCAATCACCACTTTCCTCTCGCAAGCCTCCGTCCTGAACTATTTGGGACCTAAAGCGAATCGTCCTCTAGCTTATGGAGTCGGAGCGGTTTCAGGCATCATCCTGGCGGTCTGTTCGTGCAGTGTGCTGCCCATGTTCGCCGGCATTTATGCTCTCGGAGCGGGGCTTGGGCCGGCTTGTGCCTTTCTTTATTCCGGTCCCGCGATCAATGTCATGGCGATTTTCCTTTCAGCACGTGTCTTGGGTTTCGATATCGGAGTTGCAAGAGCTTTAGGCGCCATCATCTTTGCAGTCATCATCGGTCTCTTGATGGCATACATTTTCCATAAGGATGATGTCAGGCGAAATGAGGCCGCACTGCAGATGCCAGATCCACCCCCCAACCCGCGACGGCTCTGGCAGACCTCACTGTATATGCTCTGCATGATCCTCTTTCTGGTTTTTAGTGACTGGTACAACACCAACGATGTCACCATTACCCTGAAGGATGGCTCTACTGTCACCGCCAATATCCGTACTCAGACCCGGGATGCCATGGATGTGCAGATTTTCCAACCCGATGGAAAACTGGGCACTGAAATCAAGCGAATCCCCTTCGCTGACACCCAGCAAATCAAACCAGTTCCCAGCCTGACCATGACCATTCATGGGATCAAGTGGTATCTGGCCGGTCTGATGGGACTGGCAGTCCTGCTGATGGTGTGGCGTTGGTTCAGCCGTGAGGAAGTTGTGGAGTGGATGCACGCGACTTGGGACTTCGCCAAGATGATTGTTCCCTTGCTATTTGGCGGAGTTTTCATCACTGGTTTTGTGGGAGCCCTTCTTCCAGACAAAATTGTCGCAGCCTGGGTAGGGAGTGACAGTTTTTCGGCGAATTTTGTAGCCTCCTTCATCGGCTGCATCTGGTATTTTGCCACACTGACCGAAATACCCATCGTGGAAGTTTTAACCCGTTTGGGCATGGGGAAAGGCCCCGCCTTGTCCCTGCTCCTTGCGGGACCGGCCCTTTCCCTGCCCAGCATCTTTGTGTTGATTTCAGTCATGGGCTGGAGAAAGACAATCGTGTTCACCGCCTTGGTGGTCATCATGTCCACCATTGTGGGAATGATTTTTGGAGCGTTATTCTAATCTGAAAAGGAGAGCCCTCATGTCGTCAAGTCCTTATTGGGGAACCATTGCGGAAACCTTGGTCTTTACTTGCTCGGGAGCGGCCTATTCAGGCCAGGTGGCCAATCAGGCAGGTGTGCAGCTGCATCGTGAAAAGGATGCCAACCTGTTCTGTATCGCTGCAGTGGCGGTTGGCCACCCGGAAAAGCTCGAACGGACACGGAAAGCAGCTATACGTATCGCTATCGATGGATGTGAAGATCAATGTAGCAGGCTTATCTTGGAAAAAAGCGGCTTCCCCGTAGATATTCATGTCGTTGTAACAGATCAAGGTGTTGAAAAAATACCTGAAAAGTCACGCATGGGGGAGGATTCAGCCACTGTAGTCGCCAAGGTAAGAGAAGCTCTGGGGATATCAAAGGTATAGTAAGGAGATATGGAGTAGCGGATTTATTCGAATGGTTTCCCAATGCGAATGAATTCGCTATTTCATCTGAAATAATAGTAACTGTAAAGGGAGGGAGCGAACCATGAAACTGGAGATCCTGGGAACTGGATGCGCTAAGTGCAGAACTCTTGAAGAGAATACCCGCAAGGCCGCGGACTCGCTCGGGATTCCTTACCAACTCGAAAAGGTTTCGGAAATCGCTGAGATCGTAAAAAGAGGAGTCATGATGACCCCCGCACTGATTATGGATGGCAAGGTGAAAAGCATGGGCAAGGTGCTCTCCCCTGCTGAGATCACCACCATTCTTTCGGATGGTCATGGACATTAACTCGAGGGAGGCTCTTATGAACAGAAAGAATGCTGTCAATCTTCTGCTGATCGTAGCAGTTATCGTGCTTGTTGCGGGTGTGGCGGCCATGAAGTCTTTCCAGCGGGAACAGACTCAATCACCAGAATTACCTACAGTCTCGAATATTCCATCGGACTATTCCACCGATGCCGCACCGGTGGTGGAGCGGCTTCCACGCCTGGTGGAAGTCGGTGGCGAAAAGTGCATCCCCTGCATGCAAATGGCCCCGATCATCGAGGAGCTCCAGAAAGAGTATGCGGGCCGGGTTGACATCGAGAAAATTGATGTCGGCAAGGTTCCCTCAGCCATGAACCTTTATGCGGTTCGACTGATTCCCACACAGGTATTCCTGAGAGCCGACGGACAGGAATTCTGGCGCAATGAGGGGACCCTTACTAAGGAGGAAATTGTCGCCAAATTCGTGGAAATGGGAATTAAGTAACCATGCTTGAAGCCATCACTCAGTCGCTCATCCAGACCATGGATACCAATCCCTGGCTGGCTCCCTTCGCCGCTTTCGCAGGCGGGATGACAACAGCGGCGAATCCTTGCGTCCTGGCCATGGTTCCCTTGATGGTCGCTTATGTCGCGGGGCAAGAAACACACTCAGTGTGGCGTTCTTTCCTTCTCTCCATGGCCTTTTCGGTGGGCATCACCTTGATGTTCGCCCTCCTTTTTCTGGCCACCTGGGCGGCAAGTTCGGTCCTACGCGCTGAGTGGTGGACCTATATCGCGGCGGCGGTCTGCCTATTGATGGGGCTGCACCTTTTAGGACTACTGCATTTCGAGATCCCTGCGCCAAAAGCGGTCACACCCAAACAAAAAGGTCTTGTAGGGGCGATTCTCCTGGGTCTGCTCTTCGGACTTGTTTCGCTCCCTTGTGCAGGCCCGATCCTGTTGGCTTTATTAGCATTAGTCCCCCTCAAGGGGGCGGCCTTTGGCGGAATGCTCCTTGTCTGCTATGGAATTGGTCATTGTGGCCTGATCCTGGTGGGTGGAACCTCCATGGGATTGGTACAGAGCATGGTGGATTCCAAGGGTTGGACTAAGGGAGTAGAAGTCATTCGTAAGTTGGCGGGTGTGGTGATTGTCAGCATCGCAATGGGCTTGCTGTTCACATAAAAGCTTGTAGCACAGAGCTACACGAGTGGTGCGGGTTTGTCACAAAATCTACGAAGTGAAAAACGGATTTGTCAGCCAGTCAAAAAGTATCAGTCACTCTTAATTAGGGGGACGTTCACTATGAATTTACACCGATGTTTTGTGGGATTGGTCGTAATAAGTCTGGTTGGCATGGTGGTTTATTTTACAGCCTTCAAGCTTGTCGCGAATCCGAATGAATCCTATGCCCAGACAGATTCATCCGAGGGGAAAACCAATGAAGGTCCTAGCATTCAGGGTGTCTGTCCCCCCTTTAAGCTACGTGATGAAAAAGGAAATGTCATCGATCCCACGCGCAATGAAAACACCCATGTACCCTATTCCCCAAAACAGACTTGTGGCGCAGTAGGTTGCCATGACTACAGCCTCATCACAGAAGGTTTTCATTTCACCCTGGGGAAGGGCGAAACTCTACCAGAAAAATATGGGGAGAGATATAACTGGGTTCAACACCCTGGAAACTATGGTGGCAACTGGTGTTCACCAGCACCCCTCTACCGCCAGCTGGCACCGAAAAAGAACACCAATCATCACACGATTGACATGACCTCCTACGATTTCGTGACCGCCACCTGTGGCAACTGCCATCCTGGAGGAGGCCCGCTGGAATATGACCGTGATGGTAAGCGTTACGATGAGTGGATGCTGAATCCGGAATCCGGGATGACACCCGGTGGTGAAAATAGCCTCGATGGCGACTACTACAAAGCACGCTGGTCGCAGACTGGAGTCATTGAAGCCGATTGCCTCCTCTGCCACATGCCGGAGTATGACTACAAGAAACGCAATGCTCAACTCGCAAACCTGAACTTCCGCTGGGCAGCAACCGAAGGCGCTGGTTTTGCCATCATCTCTGGGAAGATCATTGCCAATGAAACCCCAGTTGTCGCCTACGATGTAAAACGTTTTGATGCGGAGGGCAATATTATCCTACATATTGCCCCCGAGCCAAGAAATGAAACCTGCCTGAATTGTCATTTCAAGCCCGACTGGAAAAAACGTGGTGCATCCTATTCCGAACGGACCGATGTCCACATGGTGGCTGGACTGCGATGTGTTGATTGCCATGCCGCCGGCAGCAGGGCTGCTGATCCCAGAATCAAAGGACGTGAGGTTCATCAATTCGGCAAGGGCAATGATCCCTCCGGATGGGTCAGGAACGATCTCGATGATACAGTCCGATCCTGCGAGGAATGCCATCTGGAGGGTTGGCGGAATGCCCCCCGCGCTACACATGAGTGGCTTCCTCCCCTCCATATGGAACGTATCTCCTGCCAGGCCTGTCACATTCCCACACGAGCTGTCAAAAGTGCGCTGGTTCAGGCCAGTGATGTCTTCAATCACGCCCCTCGAATTTCACCACCCGCCAAACATATCTGGACCTTCTATGACCAGGACATGAATTTCTGGAATCATTATGGTGAACTGGAGCTTTTTACAGGAGTGGATGAACCAACTAATCTCTCACGTCCCACACTTATCCGTTATAAGGGTAAAATCTATCCAGCAAACCGGGTCCACAGCACCTGGGTGGGCCTTGAGGAGACAGGTAAGACGGGGCTGAGCCAGGTCTTTATGCCCGACTACTTTATGATGTGGAAGGAGCACCAATCAGATCCCACCAAGAATTCACCCTCCCTCGCCGCCATCACTGATGACAATAAGGATGGCCACCTTGAAATTAACCGGCCCGAAGAGATCGATGCGGTCCTGGCTGGCTGCACTGACTACCTCACCAAGACAGGATTTCCCCTCGAAGGCAAACGCTTGGTCTGGGTCAGCGGAACGAAAGCGTACTACTCCTCCAGGGAGACCCGTAATCTTGACCGCGAGCCTTTCGAGGCAACAGCCTACGCTTCAGTGTATAAGTTCTCCCACGATGTCGCTCCTTCGCGGGCGGCCTTGGGCTCGGGGGGGTGTGTCGATTGCCATAGTTCGTCGTCTTCGTTCTTTCTGGGCAAGGTACTGGACATTCCATTCTCTTCAACTGATGCGACACCAGAGTGGGTTCCCAACTACAGCATTCTTGGAATCACTTCGTTCTGGACAATGGTCGGTGCATGGCGGGAAGAGTGGCTAAAGCCGGTGGTCTACTTCCTCTTTGCCGTCCTCGCATTCCTTATCTTACTAGTCTTGTTGAGAGAAGTGTCTTTCCGGAGTGATCTCCTGAACACGCGTGTGACCCGAGGTCTATATCGAATTGCCTTTCTCAGCTACCTCGCTGGAACAGCCTATCTCGCCTTCAACCCCGAGCTTGTGGACTACATGCTGATCCCTAGGTTCACTTTGGACGCAAACCATTTCTGGATTGGCGCTCTGATCCTATTTACCGCTACATTTGCCGCGTTGCTTTCCACCACTTCCCAGTCCTCACAACAGGCTCGTGGATTTCTGCTCCCGAGAATGACGCTTATTCTCGTCGGAATAACCACGCTTCTTGGAATCTCAATGATATTCGCCAGCCTAGAATGGTTGGGCGGAATGATTCGTTTCATCTACACCGGTTTCGATTTGGGGCTTGCAATAGTGCTTGCGATGTCAGTGGTTCTTGTTTCCAGGATATCCTGGGAAACGAGTGGCGCATAAGTGGCCCCTCTCCAACGTACTTTTATTCACAGAAAGGAGAGTAATCATGTCGAACGAGCTTACACGTAGGGTGTTCCTCACAGCTGCGTGAGCAGCAGCCGCGCTCATGTGTCATGAGATGGTCATCGTCGGAGATGGAAAGCCTACGGGTCATTTTGCCGCCACCGTCTGGAACAGTGCAATTGATGACATCACCGGAGATGAATTCGGTCTATCAACTGCCCGCAACCTGGGACACCCTATGGAGGAGGTAGCGCTTCAACTTCGAGGTTTAGCCTGGAAATAGACTGTTGATTGGCAATTGAAAAATGCTGTAGCTCTTATTTGTCCCGCCGTAATATCAAATCCGCTGCCGCGCGCAGAGCCGCCGCCGCCTCTCCAAAGGGTGCCAGGCTCTCCTCCGCTTGCTGGGTCAAACGCTCCGCTTTACGGCGTGACTCCTCAACGCCGAAGACAGCGGGGTAGGTGATTTTATGCTGTTCGGCATCCTTGTGAGAACGTTTGCCGAGGTGCTCGGTGGTTTGCTCCAGATCGAGCAGGTCATCCACGATCTGAAAGGCGAGACCCACCCCCTCTCCAAAGGAAGAGAGGAGATTGACTTGTTCGGGGGTTGCTCCAGCGGACTGCCCTCCAGCGAGAACACAGGCCCGCAGAAAGGCCCCCGTCTTGTTGCGATGGATCTCCTCCACCCGTTCAGGGCTGGGAGGCACATGCTCTGCCTCGAGATCGAGCATCTGTCCGGTTACCATCCCTCCGATCCCAGTGGCATCACCGATGGAGCGCGCGGCATGAGCCATCGGCATTCCATGGACCTCAATCCCCTCGATCAGGATCTGAAAACCGAGATTTTGCAGGGCATCCCCCGCCAGTATCGCGGTGGCCTCATCGAAAGCCTTGTGGCAAGTCGGTTTTCCACGGCGCAAATCGTCGTTATCCATCGCGGGAAGGTCATCATGGATCAGTGAGTAGGTGTGGATGCACTCAACTGCCGCACCGACCCTGATTTCAGGGAGTGGTTCGGTTTCTGGAGCCGTCAGTCCACGCGACTTTCTAACCGCCTCGGCGGCGGCATAGGCTAAGAGCGGACGGATCCGCTTGCCGCCTACGAATACGCTATAACGCATCGCTTCAATCAGGCGGGCAGAGGCTTTGTCATTGCATGAAAGGCGCTGGTCGAGAAATTCCTCTACCTTTGCTTTTACATGACTCAAATAGGTTGGTAAATCGAACATATAATTGAGAGTTTACCACAGGAGTGGCGGATTGTCCTGACCTTCCCAACCCTACGGTTTTCAATCACTCAT
>CAZORO010000019.1:4402-24937 GCA_964581845.1 uncultured bacterium | reverse complement strand
CTCACTCCACTAGGACACGGGAAACCAATTTACAGAAAGAATGTTGCACCAACAATTATACATATTTTCAGGATCAACAGAATATGTATGGGGGCTATAACATCACAGAAATGGGTGATATTACAGGAGACGATGTTGCTGACATTATGATTGGCCTTACAGATTGGCAATCACAATACTATCCTACTCAAACAGGTGCCGAATTCCTATATTCAGGACGATCTACTTGGGACTCCAATTATTCAACAGAATCTGAATATAATTTCAGGTATCAGGGTTTACAATATTTTGAGACTGCAGGAAAACCAGTTGGGCTTGGAGATGTTAACGGAGATTACAACAATGATTTTGCCGTCGGATCACCTAGTTATGACGCCACAGATACTACGCCAATCAAAGAGGATAGTGGATGTGTTTACCTTTGTTTTGGACCTGTAACAGGGAGTGCTAACAAGTTTCTGAATAACTGCAATGTATGGCTTAAATCAAATACTGCCTCTGCGGGTTTGGGAAATCGAGTTAGTCCTCTTGGGGATATTAATGGAGATGGCAAAATTGATTTCATTGTCTCATTTTTGGATAATGCAGACATATTTGGTGATAGGTGCAGATTATATCTTGGTAGGTCTTCTGGGGGTTGGTCGCAATCCGCTGTATTATATAGTGAAAACACAGGTGATTTTGCCACATATGCCCAAAATATTGGTGACTTTAACGGTGACAATTGGGATGATTTTGCGATTTCCGCACCAAATTATGGTTTATCAGGTTATGGTTGCCCTGGAAAAGTCTATCTGTTTTTTGGGAAATCAAGTGGATGGTCAGGAAATATTACTGTGAGTGATTCAAATTATTGCTCTTGCTCTGTTGTAGGTTTAGGATATGATAATTTGGGTAAACAAATGTCGTGCGCAGGAGATCTGGATGGGGATGGTTATGACGATCTGATGATTTCAGGTGATTCTGAAGTATATCTTGTATGTGGAAAGGGGAGGGATTTTTGTCAGAATGCGACAATTGATGTTGTAGCAGATGCCTCCATTTCCGGATTCGGTAATGGTGTATTGGCGGGAATCGGTAATGTTAATAATGACGATTATCCTGATATCGCCATATCTGACATATCAGCAAGTTCATATAGGGGAGTGACCTACGTCTTCTTCGGCGGAAGGGATTGAAGTAATGAAAAGTAAAGGGGGTGGACTCTCTCGGGGGTCCGCCCCTCGCGTTTGTGAGTGTGCAATAAAGGGAGACGGGGATCGAGAAGCAGCTGCTGGATGGTAGCGTCGGTCTTGCGCTGCAGTTCGGGCGTGAGCTTGCGGTAGAGTCGGTCGTAGGCCGCCGAGAAGATAAGCTGGTACATACGGCCTGGGCCTAACGTTTGAGCGCGTCGAGGTGGCGCTGGACCTCTTCGGCGGTCTTGAATGGTCCAGAGACGCGTCCGGCTTCGACATCCTTGAGCGCCTCGCGAAGCCTTGCTCTCGTCTTCGGTCCAATCGGCTCTTCGGTGACCGGAAAGCCGTCACCGGCCTTTTTGGGCTTGATGACAGCCTGATCATGCAGGAAAGCAAACTCGATGTAGTCCCCAGGCCCCACTCCAAGCTTGGCGCGTACGCTTTTGGGAATGACCACCTCGTGGTTGGGACCGACGCGGACCATGGTCATGGAAGTTTTCTCCTTGCGAGTGGGGGGTATGAACCATACCGATTAAGAAAGTGACTTTATACTTTCCTCTCCTCAGCATATCAGGTTGTGGGAACAGTCGTCAAAGGGGAGAAAAGTCAAGGAAATCCATCCTCGCGGAGGAGCGATTTTAATCGCTTTTCCTCAGCTCGCCCAGTACGTCGGAGTTAGGCCGCGTGGGAGTTCAACTCCTGGACCAGCTACTAGGACGCAATGGAATGCGTCCCTCCATTGGTCCATGGAACTGGAGCTGCTAGGACGCAATGGGATGCGTCCCTCCATTGGTCCATGGAACTGGAGGGACCCGCTCCGTCGGGTCCTTATCCTCTCGCGGAGTTGCACTCCGCTGGGGGTGTTAAAACCTCGCCCTATTCACCTTCCCCGCGTTGACTTTCAACGGCTCCGAAAGAATCGAGGCCAGGCCAACCTGCGCGATATATGAGCCAGGCTGAACTCCGAAGAAATAGAAATGCCCATTGGCGTCAGTCTTGGTTCGCGCGATTTCGCGTTTCTTTGAATCCAGCAACAGCACCGGGTAACCGCTGCGTCCGCGCGGGTCGGTACCAGCGGCAATACCCTCGGTGGGATGTTGCAGCCATGACGCCATGGGCACCGGCACAGTTCCCTTGAAAATTTTTCCCGACACCTCGCGCATCAACGGCGCCTGCGCGCGCGCGGAAGATTCGAGCTGGTTGTAACTGAACAGCGCAATCCCATCAGCCTTCATCCGCCGCGCCACCGCCGCTTGACGGCTGGTGGCATCCAGTGGATTCATCCAGGCTCCTAATCCCATGATCAGGTGACGTTCGGTATTGACCGCACGCGCCAGAGCGGCCCAGTCTACAAAATCCTGCGCCTGGATCGTGTGGTTGGCGCGTTTGTAGTTCATCGGAACACAGATGTCGAGGTAGCCATTGCGAACCCAGCCAACCCAATCCTGGAACGTGTCCTGATAGGCCCGTGTCTTGGTGAAGTCCTTGCCGGGAACCCTGCCCCAGGCAATCGTGGCCGCACTCAGCTTGAGCGTGGGACGTAGCGCGTGGACCTCCGCTGAAATACGCTTCACCAGGCTGGTGACTTGCTCCCGGCGCCAGGCGCACCACTGATCATCCTTCGGCGCGGGGATATCGCTCCGCCCCGTCTCGCGCTGGAAACGTTCCAGTGCTACTGGATTGTAACCCCACTCCGGGCCAGGGTAACGGATATAGTCAAGGTGGAGTCCATCGACCGCATAATTGCGGACCACTTCCTTGCAGAGCAGGACAACAAAATCCTGCACCTCGGGATGCCCGGGGTCGAGGAAATGGTTGTTCTCCGCATCCTGGCTAAAACCGGCGGCTGTCTTAGACAACCATTCAGGGTGAGCATGGACCACATGACGCGGTTTCCCCCCATCCACTGGAAAAGGCTTGTTTTTCCAGGCACGCAGTGCCACCAGCCAGGCATGAACCTCCAGCGGACGTACCTTGGGACTGGCGGATTTCGCGTAGTACATCACCGCGCCTAAAGGGTCATAATCAGCAGCCAAACCCTGAGCACGTGGAAGGAGGGCGCTGCGATGGTAGGCGTCCATGGTTTTGCACACCTCCACGAACAGCGTGTTGATATTGTGTTGACGTGCTCTCTCAACAGTCAGCTTAGCGGAGGGTCCATCCAAGATTCCCGGATTCCAGGTGTCCACCCAAAGCGCCCGGTACTCCGCTCCGAAGGCCGGAGTGGACACACAGACATACACTAACAAGGCAAGAATGACATTGCCATTCATCATGAATCTCTCCCCCTCGTAAACATCCTCTTCAGAATACTTGTGAGGTATTCCGTCCCATCCCCATGTTTCAAGCCTACTTCGATAATAACCGGTAATTGCTCCTTCGTCCAGACCGAAAGATGTTCCTCGAGACGAATCCCGTCTTTCGCGGTGGTGACCACTCTCGCACCCAGCTGATCGGCCAAATCCCGTACCTTCTGAACATCTTCTTGGGTGTAGGGGTGATGGTCCCGGAAAGCGGCATGGCCCACCAGGGTGAGGCCCAGGGAGTTGACTGTGCTCTCGAATCCTTTGGGAGAGGCAATTCCGGAGAGGAGATAGACACACCTCACCCCCCTACCCCCTAACCTCACCCCCCTACCCCCCTCTCCCGCAAGGAGAGGGGGAACACCCCCCCCTCTCCCTGCGGGAGAGGGGGGTAGGGGGGTGAGGTCAATAGAATAGATCTCCCGCTCACCCAGCAGTCTCCATCCAACCACATCCATCTCCAGATCGATTCCTTCGGGTAGGTCATCCCGCTTTTCACCAGTTGGATCGCCTCGGAAAACTCTCCCCAACGCCTGAGCACGCCCCAGCGCGCTAACAGGTTCCCGTAGCGGACCATGGGGCAAGAGGTGTCCATTCCCGAAACCGCGTTCCCCATCAATTAAAACGATATCGACATCCCGCTTGAGCTCGATATGCTGAAAGCCATCATCCAGAATGAACAGATCGATCTTGCTCTCCTGTTTGAGCGCGAGATTGCCCGCCGTCCAACGGTCATGCCCTGCATAGACCGAACCAGCCTTGAGTAAGCGCGCCAGGAGGACTGGTTCATCGCCGAACTCGCGCCATGAGGAGGTTTCGGGATCGACACGGCGTGGAATGGCTGCCTGAGAACCATAACCTCGTGTCAAAATGCAGGGGATCTTGCCTATCTCCACACAACAATCCGCCAGCCAGCGTGTGACCGGGGTTTTGCCGGTTCCACCGACCGTGAGATTCCCGACTGATAGCACCGGACAAGGGAGGCTTTTGGCCCGTGCGCGCTTGCCCGATTGGTCCGCTTTCAAGCCCGCCGCATAGCAGAGCGAGGCCAAGGCAAGACCTGGCTCAAGCAGCCGGGTCCATCCCGGGGCTTCACGATACCAGATGCGCTCAAGGAGCGAGGACATGGTTGTATCTTAGTGCAGATCCTGGTTTGGCCTAGCGGAAACGCACTAAACCTTTTGGCCTCATGCTTCGTCCTAATAGACGATAGTGGAAAGCGAACACGGCGATGGAGATTTTCGGCATAGAGGAACACCTCATCGCAAGGGCTTCCGCCGGTGACCTCAGGGCCTATGCCGCCCTGGTGAAGAGGTATGAGGAACGGATGTACACCACCGCTTACCGGATCCTGCATCAGCGTCAAGACGCCGAGGATTGCCTCCAGGAAACCTTCCTTCGGGCCTGGGACCGGATGAAGGATCTCAAGGACCCGCGCGCCTTCCGCTGCTGGCTTTACCGGGTGGTGACTCACCTCGCGCTAGATGTCCTGCGCAAACGGGAAAGGCAGAGCCAGGCGCTGGAATCCTACCGCGCCGAGGTGATCCGTATCGGCCCCACCGAGAACCTCGATACCCCCCGTGAGGTGTTGCGCAAGGCCCGCGAGGCGGAACGGATCGAGCGCGCCATCGAGGATCTCGCCCCCAAGCAGAAGATCGTCTTCGTGTTGCGGCATTTCCAGGGGCTGAGCCTGCATGAGGTGGCCGACATCCTGGAGTGTCCCATCGGGACCGTGAAGGCGACTCTTCATGCCGCACTGGGCAAGCTTCAGAAGAACCTGCTGGGTAAGACAAACACAAACCTGAAAGAAGGGCGGCTGCCATGAGAGAGGATTGCCGGGCCATCAGCCAGCAGCTGCTCGAATATGTCTACCAGGAGCTGGATGAATCCTGGCGGCTACGGGTGGAACATCACCTCGATCAATGCCCGCGTTGCCGCGCGGACCTGGAAAACCTGCGTTCCACCTTGGCGATGATCGATGAGGCCACGCTCGAGCCCGAGGAGCAGCTCTCGGAGCACTTCTCGAATGTGGTGCTCGCGCTGCTGCAGCGGCGTGTCGCGGACCGTTCCTGGCCTTTCGCCCGGACCGCCACAGCCGCGGCATTATTGACTATCTTCTTTCTCCATTCCGGAATCGAGCCACCCCATCACCTGACTCCCACACCGCAACTCCCACGCGCTGTAGTGGAACTCCAGGAACTCGCCAAGACCATGAATGATCCGTTGATCGAAGAGCTCGCGAATCGGACCAGTGAGTTACAACGCGGGATTTTACGAATCCCGCTGAGAGGATAGATCAATGATAATCAGAAACCTTCAATATTCGTCATTCCCGCGAAGGCGGGAATCCACTGCTTCACGCACACTGCATGTTTGCTCCCGTGGCTTCACCATGATCGAGTTGACTACGGTTGCGCTCATTATCCTCATGCTGATTGGCATCGCGCTGCCGAATTTCTTGGAGGCGCAGATCCGCGTACGGGTGACAGCAGCACAGAGTAATGCCACTCTGCTGAGCCAATGCCTGGAGGAGTACTACATCGCTAACCGGGTCTATCCCCCCAATGTTGTGGAGAAGCTACCCGAGGGAGGTTTGGCGGGGGATGGAAACCCTGATCTGAGAGGTAGCTCCCTGATTCCGCTCACCACACCGGTTGTCTATGTCTCTGATCTGCCCATGGACCTATTCCACCCAGAGAACGAGCCTAGCAAGGCTTTTGACTATGTTAATTTCGTGGACTGGATAGGCGGTCCTGTTTCACGGGCGACCTTAGGTGGAAGGGGGAGTGCGGCTTACCTGGTGGGGAGTGTGGGGCCAGACAACAAGCTCAACACGGTCTGCACGAAGAGACCCCCCACTTCTATGTTTTACAATCCGACAAACGGAACCAAGTCATCCGGCGATCTGCTTGTGTTTGGACCATGATGGATGAAGAGAGCCACTGAGAAGCCACTCAAGGAGAATGCGAAATGCGTACTAAAGTCTTTACCGATGATCTTGTTCTCTTCACCCAGCACCTGGCCTCTGCTGTGCGCGCGGGAGCACCCCTCCACCAGACAGTCGAGGTCTTGGCCGGTGAAGTTTCGGGCAAGGGTTTCCGTAAGATCCTGGCCAGTGTGGCCCAGGAACTCCGCTCCGGTTCCACACTCGCCGAATCTCTGGGGAAGTTTCCTGAAGTGTTCCCTGACTACTACCTGCGGGTTCTTAGGACTGGTGAGGAGGCTGGCACCCTGCAAGAGACCCTCCTCGAACTGGGTAACCTTCTCCAGAAGAACCATGTGCTTGGCCACAAGCTCCGGAAAGTCTTCGCTTATCCAGTGGCGATCCTTGCGTTCCTCGCCATCGCTATGATTTTTTACGGAATTTATCTTCTTCCGATGATAAAAACCATTTATGTGGAGTTGGGGGTAGCGCTCCCTGAACCCGTCCAGTTCATCATGAATTTCCAGTTCCGTCTGTTCGCCTTTGCGATTCTGGGATTCATTGTGTTCTTCTTTGTGGCGCGGCGTTTCGCGCGAGTAGGCTGGTGTGGCCTGGTCTTCGATTCCTTCGATCTGAACTTCCCCTTTCTTGGCGCCATGACCCGGAATGCTATCGCCTCAAGAATTACACGCGCCCTGGCCTCCATGCTCCGTGTGGGTGTTCCCCTTCCCGATGCGATGTCCCTGTGCGGCAAGATGCTGGACAACAAGAAGGCCCAGCAAAGCATCGAGGCGGTGCGTGAGCAGGTGGAACGTGGTGAGACACTCTCAACCGCCATGCTGTCGGAGTCGCTCTTCCCTCCCACGCTGGTTTGGCTGCTCTCGGCGGCCGAGGTGAAGGGCGACTTTGTGGGGACGCTTGAGCAGCTCTCGGATTTCTACTCGGCCAAGGTGGACCAGACCTCGGTCTGGATTGTAGAGATCTTGGAACCTCTGTTGATCCTGGTGGTCGGCGGGATCATGGTCATACTGGCCACCGCCCTCTATACCCCAGTTTTCAGCTTAGTGGACGCCATCGGGCACTGAAGTCGTCTATGAAAGACAGATTCAACCATGTCACGAATTGAAGCAGACACTTATCTGGATCAGATCTTCCATGAGGCCCTTAACCGGCGTGCGAGCGATATCCATTTCGAGCCGCATGGGGATGGGTGCCATGTGCTGCTGCGTGTGGATGGCCTGCTGCAACAGCATGAGGTTTTTGCACTTGAGAATCTTCCTCGCGTGGTCTCACGCCTTAAAGTGGTGGCCGGTCTGCCAGTCTATGAAAAGGACCAACCCCTCGAAGGACATCTCGAGTTGCAGAATGGAGAACTCCCGGTACAGGCCAGGATCTCCGTGATCCCCACCATCCATGGTGAAAAAGCTGTAGTCCGCATTTTCCGGCGCGATGAGTGCGCCCTCGATCTGCCCGCGCTTGGATTGCCCGAGGTGATTCTTGAGGATCTTCAACGCTATGTCCGGGAACACCAGGGGGTGCTGTTGTTCACCGGTCCGAGTGGAAGCGGGAAGACGACCACCATTTATGCCCTGGTGGAGGAAATCCACCGGCAGTCTGGGGGAGAAACCAACATTGTCACGCTTGAGGACCCGGTCGAACGCGACCTCGGCTTCGCGGCGCAGACTCCTCTCTCTCGCTGCCGGAACATGACCTTCGCCGATGCCTTCAGAAGGTTGCTACGCCAAGACCCCGAGGTCATTATGGTGGGCGAGATCCGTGATCCAGAGACCGCCCAGATCGCCATCCGGGCCGGGATGACCGGCCACCTGGTGATCAGCACTATCCACAGCCGGGATACCTGCGAAGTCTTCCCACGCCTCCTGGAGATGGGAGTCGAGGCATACCTGGCCGCTTCCGCCGTAGCCGGGGTGGTCGCCCAAAGACTGGTCAGGAAGCTTTGTGATGAATGCAAGACCGTGGTTCAACCCCCGGAGAGAGTCCGTACCCAACTCGGTCTTGGCTCGGAGGAGATCCTTTATGGCCCCGTGGGCTGCGCTTCTTGCAAAGACACGGGTTATCTGGGCCGCACCGCGATTGCGGAGAGCCTGCGTTCGAGCGATGAACTCCGTGAGATGATCATGTCCCGCCGTGAGCTGCAATCGCTCCGCAAGTCCGCGAAGAAACTACTCACCATCTCCCTCACCCAATCCGCCTCGGAACTCGTACGCCAGGGTATCACCTCACCCGAGGAAGTCTTCCGTGTGTTGCCCCACTTGGAGAGTAGCGATGAGTGAAAAATTTCCCTCCGATTCTGGACGCCCCAATATAGAAACAGCTTTCAAATACAAGAAACCAAAGAGCTTCTTTCCTGAAAGCTCCGTGGAAAGAATCATTGCGCTTGCGCTGTTTGCCCTCCTCCTCCTGATGGCTTTTGGCCTTGGATATCTGGTGGCCTCGAACAAGATCTCGGCATGGTTCATCATCCAAAGGAGTCTGCCCCGTTCTTCCACTTGGCGTTATTTTGATGATGAATTTATCTTCCCGATCCTGGGTATTGTACTTGGCGTCTTCCTGCTGAAGTTTTGTTACAACGTTTTTCGCCGGATCCCCACTCGAAGTTTGTCTCTCCTGCCCGGACTGGGAATTACACTTCTTGTGGGTTGTGTTTTCTTAGCCGATGAGGACACAAATATGGTCGTGGTTGCAGCATTTTGTTTTCTCTTTGCTGTCTACACCCTGTCAGGGCCTCCCTTGGCAGTCACCATCTTCATGTTGATCTTTTACGCGATAGGGTTGTTTTTAACTGCAGGGGCTGGAATGGGCATGTTTATCGGCCTTCTGGCAATTGGTCTTTCCATGTATCCAAGTAACATTTCTATCAATCGGTTGATTCGTCCCAAACGGGGGGTGATCTAGAATGCCGACACCAACACACCAACCATCTCATGGTTTCGCTCTGATTGAACTGCTGATCGTCATTGCGATCACCATGATCTTGTTAGCCAGCGAGGCGGTCACCGCGCGCCTTTCGCTTCGATCCACCCGGTTGGCGAGGGAAAACGACCGGGCGAGCGCCATTCTCTTGGATCAACTGGCACTGCTGCGCAGCCAAGGTCTTCCTTCAGAGTTGAAAGCATTCTCTTTCGAACCTCCGCAGGAAGCTGGCCCGCCAGGGCTTGGTGCGGCGACCGGGGAGATCTCCTTCTCTGAACACACATCCCCCAACCTGGTTGTGGTGATGGCGGAACTCCATTGGAAATCGATGGTGGGACACCGGGATCTGGCCCTCACAACCCTGATGCGGAAAACTCCGGAGGGTAAAAAATGAACCGGTTAAGATCCTCGGGCTTCACCCTCATTGAACTGCTCGTCGTCATGGCAATTGCGGGTGTCTTGATCCCCACTCTGGTGAGCATCTACATCCTGCCCTTACGTGTCCATGCCAACCTGACCGCGCTCACCGCCACCTCATTATCTCTCTCGAAAGCGCAACAGCACCTTTCCGAGGATGTCCGTTGCGCTGATGAAATCTCCGTAGAGACATTGCCGGAGGGAGGCCAACGTCTTTCCATTAAGACTCCTTCTGAAACAGTGTGTTATGAGGCCGGGCCCGAGGGATTCCTGGTCCGGAATGTCGAGGGCACTATCCCTCTCACTTTCCCATTCAAAAACACTCGCGCTGAATTCGTTGTTGACACCACCCGAAGATACAAAGTCCTTCAAGCCCATTTAACCGTGGTTTATGACATGCTCAGAACAAGAGTGGAACAGACGGTGAAGAGGACCTATTGCTCCCACCTGGAGGGCCAACCATGAACATGACTGAGCCCGTATGCCGTAGGGTCTTGCCCAACCGTTGAGGTTTTGTTTGGTGTCTTGAATAATATTGATTTCTTCGGTGGGGCAAGCCCCACCCCGCCTTTGGAGAATCGTCCAATCCCCAGCGGTGGGGCAAGCCCCACCCTACCAGCCGGAGACCCAACCATGACCCAATCCAACATCCTACGAAAAAAGCATTCCCAAGACGGTTGGACCCTGTTTCATATGCTGGCACTGCTTGGGATCATCTGTGTTCTCGGTACTGTCCAAACTCGCATGGTGATCACCGCCAGCCGTCTCTCCACTCAAACCAATTGGGGTCGTTCCGCCGAGGCCCTGGCCGATGGCGCCTTGGAGGCGGCGTTGGCTCATCTCGAAGCCGGTGGACAAGTGGGGCATCTGGAGATCCCGCTTAAGACCGGACGCGCGTTGGCGGATATCACTCCCGCGCAGGCGAGTGGGGAGTATACTGTGGTTTTCGCCGGTCTCGCTGGAACGGCAGAAAAAAGTCTCGCTGCACGTCATTATCAGGGAACCGCAAGCAAGAGAGAAAATGGAAGCTGGGCGATCCGCTGGGTGAAGAGGGTGCGGTAGACCTTTCCCCTAACTTCCCCTTCACCCATAACCTCATCCCCCCAGCCCCCTTCTCCCAATCGTACGCACTCGTGCGATACAAGAAGGCGAAGGAGGAGTGCGAAGTCCCCTCGCCCTGTGGGAGAGGGGATTTAGGGGTGAGGTTCTATGGGAGACCCAACCACTCCTTGATCCTTTCATCCCTCGCGATGACATCGGCGATGGCAGCATGAGTCGTTGTATTGGGATGATAGTCATTGGCGAAAAAGCCTTTCCCCGCTTGAGTGGCGTCCACATGCCAGACACCATTGGCGCGAAGGACCTCCGCCAGATAATGGGGGACAGGGGGTTCACCCCCCTCGGTTGGCAAGGTGATGAATACAAAGGGAACTCCCCGAGATGCGCAGAGATCGGCCATCTCCTCAACCATTTTTTGAGTTATAGCAACCTCTATTACGTCAATATCAGGAGGCTCCTCCGGCGCGTTTTCTGGGCCGATGACACCCTCAAAAACGAGTTGGCCTTCCACGATCTCAAAATGGGGATGCTTGCGCCACTCTACCGGATTTGTGGAAAAGCCGAAGGAAATGGGTCGTATTTGCAGGTCGCGAATCCACCCTCTCCGGATCCAGTTTCTGTGCAGGTGATCATATATCCAACCATACATCACAAGCACAGGAGCCACCGTTTGCGCCATCGCATCCTGAATCTTCATAAAGGCATGAGCGGTCCCCCAACCAGCAACGGCGGCATTCTTTACTTTGTATTGGGGCCAGGAATGTATCGCGAGTTGCCCTGGATAGGCTTCATCATCCTCCACACCGGTTCCGAAGGTGAAGGAACACCCCAGGCAGAGTACCACGCCTTGAGGGTTCTCGGGATCTGGAGTCACCCGGCAACTGTCACTGTCGATATGGTATGTGACATGATATACGGGAGTTTTTTGCTCTCCCGAGGAATTGGGTACATGGGAATATCCGTAATGTGGATCAAATCTCCAGATTCCAACCTTCGGCGGATGAAGAGAGAGAGTCATATTTCTAACGGTAAGGAGCAGATCGAGACGGAACCAGGCGAAAACTACACAGCTCATCAGGAAAGCTAGGCTAATTGCCGAGAGGAAGAGAAGCACAGCGGGGGGAATCCTGGGAGCCACCACGGCAAGGGTCAGGAAAGCGATGCCCACCCACACCAGGGAGTAAAGATAAGAGACCTGTGGCCAATAAACTGCCAGGCAGCCCAAACCGGTGGACACCGCCCCCAGCGCCAATAGGATCCATCGGAAGCCGGGGGGTGTTTCCTTGGGATGAGAGGGATGGGTTTCTTCCATCTCTATTAAAACCAGCGGAGACTTTGTCTTATTGAGTGGGTTGAATGGGTATTACCGCGAACTTGATGTTCCAGATATCCGCCGCGGCACAGGCATCCAAGGCTACGCTCACATCCTTCCAGCGTGTGCGCTGATCGCTACGGATGATGACTGACTGCCCAGGGAAGAGCTCCGCCAGTTTGCGCAGACGGTCCTCCAGCTCGAGGGCATTCAGCGGCTGGCTGTTGACCACCAGCTGACCATCCTCGCGCACATTGATGACCACATCCCCGATGACCCGTTGCGGGTTCTCCCCGGACCTTGCTGTAGGCAGACGTACCGCCAGCTGGGCTTCTCTCTGCTGCACCTGCCCCACCGAGACATAGAAGATCAGCAACAGGAAGAGGATATCGATCAAGGGTACCAGGTAGAGGCGGACATCCTCCTCGAGCTCATCCTGGAAATGGAGGAATCTCATGGCCGCTTTCCAATCCCAATCGTTTGACCACCATGGGCCGGGGCTTGTTCCTGTTGGCTCAGCATCTGCGCCAGGTCGGTTCCAAAGGTTTCCAACCGTCCGACAATCCTCGCCATCTTGGCGCGGAACAAGGCATAAAAAGCCAGCGATGGGATCGCGATGGTGAGACCGACCACGGTTGCCACCATGGCATGGGCGATTCCCTGTGACATCAACGAGGACCAGTTCCCCACAATCCCCGAATCGGCATTGGTGGCCACCGCCTCGAAGACCTTGAGCAATCCCCAGACAGTTCCCAACAGTCCGATCATCGGTGTGATGTTGGCGATGTCGGCCAGGTACCGGATGCGGCTGCGCAAGCGGACCAGGTGCTGGCTGATGCGTCCCTCCATCGCGGCCTCGATGACGGAGGGATCATGCCCCGCTTTGTCACATCCGGCCTGAAGCATCAGTGAGAGCAGGTCCGAACGTGAATTGACGAGACGGTGCACAGCATGGAGTTCACCCCCATTGAGCAGATCCCTGGCTTGACGCGCGATCCGGACCGGAACAAGGCGGGACTCGCTCAGGATCAACAGGTTTGCCAGGATGAGGTAGACCGCCCAAATTGAGAAAGCAGCGAAAGGGACAGTGAAAAACCACCCCAAATCCAGGACCAGGTCCAAGACACTTTTCTCTCCCCTCTCGGCGGCCCACTGAGCCAGCGGTCCAGAGCCGGGCAGGGTCCTTGGAAGCGTATCTTCTATCCCAGCGGGTTGGTCTACCTCGGTTTGGCAATAGGCCGCGCATGCGAACCCAAAAATCAGACAACAAATCAAAATTCGGATGGTCATGGTTGGAGTCCCTCGCGGGTCCCCTGGGGGGACCTGATCTTGCGGGCTGAACGTATTTATAAAGGGTCCCCTTTCCCTGTCAAGGAACAGAGATTATTCATCATCTTTTTGACAAAAAAGGCTAGACACTCGATTATACTGGTTTTACTGTACCGATATTCGCCGGGTGTCTGTAACCCGGTACCCGGCAGTGGGTGTGTCTTTCTGAACTGGATTGCCAGAGGTAGAGGAGAGCGCGCTTGATGAAGAGCGCGCAACGGGGCCGACAGGTGGGTTTGCTCAATCGTCTAAAACTGTCCGCGCGTTTTACCCTCCCGGTGGTGGGGATGACGTTCCTCTTTTCCCCCGCATGGGCCCAAGTTCCCCTCGCGGGTACCGGCACGAATACCCATGGCTTTGTGAGCACTGTGTACCAATCCCGTTGGGATGGCGGAGAAAGCGATCAGGACTTCTACCAATTTTGGGATATCGAGACCGAGGAGCTGGTGCCGGGACGGGCACGGGGGGCCTTTTCCTTGCGTTTGAATGCCGATGTGGATGGGACGATTGACTCCGCTCCTGGTTTTGGAACCTACGTCTTCGACCGTGACCCCTTCTACTCGGTGGATGACGCACGAGATACCGAGTATGCCGATCTCTACACCGGTTTCGTGGACATCTATGACATCAATCCGGAGAATGGATACTTGAGAATCGGACGCCAGTATCTTCCTGAATTCGATTACATCCATGCCGACGCGGTTTCATTGAACCTCCCCATCTCCGCATGGGCCAAGGTCCTTGCCTTCGTGGGGCAACCGGTGTCGTTCTACTCAGGATATGATGGCGACTTCACCGGCGGTGCTGGACTTGAACTCCAGCAGTCTCCCGGATCGCGCTGGTTGTTTGAGTTCCACAGGTATGAGGATGATTACGCTGGGAATGATTCCTACAAGGCGGAAACCTGGCAGAAACTTTGGGAGGGGGCTTTCTTCCATGCCCGCTTTCGTGGCTTGGATGGAAAGGCCAGGGATCTCACCTTGAACATCTCTCAGTATATCTCCCCCCTCGACCTGACCCTCTTCATGGATTACCGGCGTCTCTTCTCCGAGCTAGCGGACGAATCCAGACATGACAGCCCGCTCTATTATTCTGGTTTGTGTGATTGGCAGCCGCACAATTACTTTTCCATCCGTTTTGATAAAGCCCTCCCTTGGAACATGGGAATCTCTGGGGGATTTGATGTTCAACGCATCTCCGAGGGCGAGCAGTCTTATGGCAACCGTGATTTTGAGCATGGGGATATCACCCTCAGTTTCTATCCCTGGGACAAGTGGTTCTACTCGATCTCTGGGGAGTGGTGGAACACCGATCCCGACAGCAGCTTCTTTGGATACAGCGGTGAGATCGGCTATCGTCCCACCAAGTGCTGGGATTGGACGATTGGCTCCTCTTATGGCAATTATGTCTTCCGCTATGTTGATCCACGTTTTGGCGGGTACTATCGTGAGGATCCTTTTATCAAGACCTATTACGCGAGCATGAAGTGGAAGATCACCGAGACCGATAATCTCCGTGTCAACTTCGAGTACGAGGATGACGACCAGGATGCGGACTACTACACCTTGAGGTGCACCTGGGGGAAGACATTCTGATGAACCGGATCATGCTAACACGGTCATCTGGATCGGCATTCCCATGGGGTCTCCCCCTGACTGGGAGCGCGGTGGTTCTTGCCTTTCTGGTGGTATGGCTGACGGGATGCCAGCTGCCAGGGGTGGTGCAGGAAAGAGTTCCCGCGTCTCCTCAACACAGTGTGGGCTCAGGCCTGGCCGGGACTCCCGCTATCCTCAAAACCGCCCAATCTCCCAACACACCCGGCTTCCTCAAGTTCCCCCATAAGACACACGTGGCCGGCCAGGGGATTTCCTGTACCGATTGCCATGCAGTCAGCGCCGAGGGCAAGCCCGGAATGCCAGACCATGATGTCTGCTCGACTTGCCACGAGGTGAAGATCGACGAGCCGGATGATTCATGTGTCTTGTGCCATACATACAGTCAGAAAGAGATCGCGGATAAGGCCTGGATGGATGTGGCGGTTGTGAAACCGAAGAAGGTGGATGAGTTTAACTTCAACCACACGGCGGTTGCGGGGGATGCTGAATCCTGCGTGAAGTGCCACAAGCAGGCCTCTAGCAGTATGCTGGTGACCGACAGTGTAGGCGGCAATCACGCTTCGCTCTTCCCCGAGTTTCGGAAGACTGGTGGCAATCCTGACAACTGCGCCCTTTGTCACACCAGGATCAGCCGTCAAAAACCTCCCGAATGGCACCGCAGTCCGGACTTCCAACAAACCCATGGCCGTGAATCCCAACGGATCCAAGAAGGGATGTGCCTGAACTGCCATACCCAGAAGCAGTGTCAAACTTGTCACCAACAGACCAAGCCACAATCGCACCAACGTCCAGAGTGGGCGCATTCCCATGGCAAGGTGGGGACCTTTGATGAGAAGGCATGCCTGCAATGCCACAGCGAGCAGTCCTGCAAGACTTGCCATAACTCCCAGATGCCGCGCGACCACACCAATTTCTTCCGCCGGCGTAGCCATGGTAAGATCGCTTCATGGAACCGCGACCGGTGCTTGGTCTGTCATAAGCAGGATTACTGCGAGGCTTGTCACCGTGGCTCTTCGCCTTTAGTCACCAAACAACCCTTCCACTTCCCCGGAGCTCCTTGTCTGGACTGCCATAGCCCAGCCTCGCCGGTTCATCCCTTGCGGCGGCATGGCCCTCTGCCCGTGGAATCCTGCCTCAAATGTCACCGGATGCAGTAGATATAAAGCAAGCGTGACTTTTGCTCTCCATGGCCGTACACTTTATGTGTAGGGCTAGAGTTATGCTCTGCCGGGGAGAGGGGAATCTCCAGTTGATCTCAAGGAACCATCTTTCGGAGTGGAAGGGAGAAACGGCTATGGTCGCGAAGAAGATGATGCGGGCCATGGTTCATATGAGCTTGCTCGCAACCTGGATGGGAACAGCCGTGTGGGCGGATGTCATCACCCTGACCAACGGTGAGGTGTTCCCGGATCTGCGTGTGCTTAGGTTTGATGGACAAACCCGTCAGTTCGATGTCCAAAGCAATAAAAAGAGTGTCGCTATTGCATCCAGCGAGGTGGCGGACATTCGATTCGATCCTCACCCAGTCACATTGAGCCTGACCGATGGAAGCGTATACAACTCACTTGAAGTGCAGCAATACAATGGAAACCGTGGACGTTTTTCGATCCACCGTGGCGCCAAGGTGGTTGAGATCAAGGCGGATGAGGTGGCCTCCATCGATTTCAATCCCATCATGGGGCCTGGGGCAAGTGGCTCCATTCAAGCCGCGACGGCCGTGGCGGAGCAACCGGGAAGGCTCCCTCCAGTTCTTCGGCCCATCCATGTTGTGGCCCCTCCCGCAGTAAACACTGCCATCAGTGAAGCCAGCCTTGCCGTCAAACAATCCGCTCCTAGTCTACCCCCTCCTCCTGCCGTTGCCACCACGGAACCACTTCCTCCACCACCCGCCAGAATGCCAGCCGAAGTAACCTCATCGGAGGGAGTCTCTGCTTCCGAAGAGGGTGAGGAGGCCCCTGAAGGCTGGGATGATGATGCCCTGTACGGTCCCTTGGGTGAAAATTTCGGGCAACCCAAAACCATCCTTCCCGGTCAGACTGAGGCCGATTACACGGCTCGATGGAAAGGATCCGGAGCCGCGAGCGGAGAATCTCTCAAGAAAAGCAGCGGCAAGTCTGAAGGCAGTTCCGCCAAGAAGAAGACCTCCTCCACAAGTAAAGCCAAACCGAGTGCCAGCCGTGGTGGTGGTTCGAAGAAGAAGGGTGGGGGGGTCTCCGACAAAGAAATGTCCGAGGAAGACCAAAGGGATTCTGACCGGAGTTCAAGACGGTCCTCACGCAGTAGCCGGGACAGTGGCAGCCGAAGCAGCCGTGATTCAAGTCGTTATGGCTCCGATTCGAGATATGGAGGTTCCAATTATGGCGGGAGCGGATATGGAAGCTCCCGTTATGGGGGATATGGCTCCAGCTCCGGTTCCAACTACGGCTCGCGTTATGGGGGATATGGCTCCAGTTCCGGTTCCAATTACGGCTCACGGTATGGTGGTGGAGGATACGGCTCAAGTTATTACTAAGCCCCCATTTGTGACACATTTGCATAAGGAATCTGCTGCTCCATGAAACCTATCTGCAGTCGGCGTCACTTCATTGAGGCCGGGTTAGCGGCCACTACGGTGGCTGGCCTGAGTTCAAGGATAACTGGCGTGGCTTCCCCCCCGACTGAGGGAAGGAAACCCAATCTAGTATTCCTTCTGACCGATGACCAGCGCTGGGATTCACTTGGTTGCATGGGGAATCCCATCATCCAAACCCCCCATATCGATTCTCTTGCTAGGGAAGGTGTTCTTTTCAAGAACAACTTTGTAACCACCGCTATCTGTTGTTCCAGCCGGGCTTCGTTTTTCTCGGGAAGGTATGCCGGCTCGATGGACCTCCACCGTTTCGACAAACCACTTCCAGAGGATATTTGGCGGACCTCTTACCCCATGCTCCTGCGTATGGCGGGTTACCGGACTGGATTCATCGGTAAGTTTGGCCTTGGTGAACCGCTTCCTGACAAGGATTTTGACTTCTGGGAAGGCTTCCCGGGTCAAGGGAATTTCTACGAGGGGAAACCCTTTAAGGGCAAACACCTGACACATCGGATGGGGGAACAGGCTGTGGAGTTCCTCAATGGTTGCCGCCCTGAACAGCCTTTCTGTCTCTCAATCAGCTTTAAAGCTCCGCATTCCAACCCTGAGGTGGCGGAACGTCCTTTCGCGCCGGATAAGAGGGATCTTAAGCTTTATTCAGATGTCGAAATCCCTCTCGCAAAAACAGCCTCCGAGGAGAGCCGTCAACGCCTCCCGGAGTTTCTGCGTGAATCAGAAGGTTATATCCGCCGTGAAGCCTGGTTCAAGGATGTCCAGGAAACCACCCGTGACTACTACCGTCTGATCACCGGAGTTGACCGGGTCGTGGGTGAGATCCTCGCGCAACTCGACAGATCCGGCCTCCGGGATAACACCATCATCATTTTCACCTCGGACAATGGTTATTTTCTTGGCGAGAAAGGTTTCGAAGGTAAATGGCTGATGTACGAAGAGTCCATCCGAACTCCGCTCGTGGTTTTCGATCCACGGCTCCCGGCGGAGTTACGTGGACGGCGTCTGGATCCCATGACTCTCAATGTGGATATCGCTCCAACCCTGCTGGATCTGGCGGGGATTGAAATTCCCAAGCCGATGAAGGGGCTGAGTCTGGTTCCTCTTCTACAAGGAGAATCTCCCTCCTGGCGGAAAGACTGGTACTACGAACACCTCTTCCCCCACCCAAAGATTCCCCGCAACGAGGGGATCCGTACCGAACGCTGGAAATACATCCGTTACCTCGACACCCAACCTGTGTACGAGGAGCTTTATGACCTCGCCAATGATCCCCTCGAGGAGACCAACCTGGCAGCCATCCCCGAACACCAGACTGTCTTGAAGGAACTCCGGGAACGCTGTGACCAACTTAAGAAGGAATCTCTCTCCGCGTGAGGATCGGTGTCCTTTCCGATACTCATGGTAGACTCGATCCACGGGTTCTTCATTTGTTCACCGGTGTGGAGGAGATCATCCATGCCGGGGATGTGGGCTCCAAGAGGATTTTGACCGGCCTCCAGGCTATTGCCCCCACAACCGCGGTGCTTGGAAATGTGGATTGCATGGTGGAACTGCATGAACTGCCTCTTTGCGCGGATGTCACCAACGGTGAGGTGTGGATTCATATTGCCCATGGGCACCTTCAGCCGGATCCCGCCACACGCATCCGGACCATTCTCAACGCACGCAAGGTGAATCCCCCGCGGGTGTTGATCCTGGGGCACAGCCATCATCCTTATCTCGCCTGGCATGAAGATGTCCTGGTAATGAATCCCGGTTCAGCCTCGCGTCCCCGGGATGGCTTTCCAGCCTCGGTGGGGATACTCACAATTCAAGATGGAACCATCGGAGGAACTATCCTCGATCTCGATGGACGCGAGATCCAACCCGGGATCAAGGTTTAGGTTCTGCCCATTCCGCTCTCTCCTCCCCCACTATTGAAAGGAATTGTAGAATCTCCTTTGAGTGACTTATGATCCCCCCACCCCAACCCTCCCTTTTCATCATGCGCGAGCGCATGAAAGCAAGGGGGGAGGGAGTGTCTTTTGCCCCCCCCTTGCGGGGGAGGGTCGGGGTGGGGGGATTGTACGGACGGACAGAAAAGATAGAGAACAAGTATTGGGCGGGTGGTGAAATGGCAGACACGGGGGACTTAAAATCCCCTGGGGGCGACCCCATGCGGGTTCGAGTCCCGCCCCGCCTACCAGATTTTCCCCCCTTCCCTAGAGGGAAGGGGGGAGGGGATGAGACAACTTACTTCTTGAGAATCTTCGCCACCACCGGGGCGGAGATGCGCTTCATCATCGGCATGTCCCCTACCAGCGGACGTACATAATCCTTGAAGGCATCGGTCACGTAATTCCCCTCGGCGTTGATGAAGTGGTCACCCATATGAGTGGCGACACGGGCGACATCATCGAGTTTGGCCAGGAAGTATTCGACCGCATAGTCGCCAATCCGGCGAATAGCCACCGAACCATCCTTGTTATGCCAGATGGAAAACTGAGCCGCTTTTTCGCCAACCTCGCGGGCCTCGAATTGATCGACCTCGCTGACACACCCCAGGAAACTGCGTTGCAGATACCCAAAGGTGTCGGCGCGGACACGCTTGATCCCAGTCTCCTTCTTGACCCACTCGCTGAGCAGGTCACCCAATGCGCCGGTGCCGGAGAGTTGGACATTACCATGGGAGTCTTTCTCGCCTCCGGTGAACTCCGCCGCGATGGGCTGGCCGGAGGGACCTACGATCCCTTCGGAGGCCGCCACGATGCAGCGCCCGTACTGGTCATAGGCATTTTTGACATCCTTGATGAACTGCTCCTTAGTGAGCGGACGCTCGGGAAGATAGATGAGGTGTGGACCATCATCCGGGTACTTGCGCGCCAAGCAGGAGGCCGCTGTCAG
>CAZORO010000019.1:0-4392 GCA_964581845.1 uncultured bacterium | reverse complement strand
CGGCGTGACGCCCCATGACCACCGCGATGTAGACGCCGGGCAATGCGAGATTATCGAGATTCGCCCCCGCGAAGGCCTGCGCCACGAACTTGGCGGCTGAACCATAACCGGGGCAGTGGTCAGTCACTTTCAAATCGTTGTCGATGGTCTTGGGGATATGGATCACCCGCAGCTCATAACCTGCCTTCTCGGACTCCTGGTTGACGATGCGGCAGGTGTCGGCGCTATCGTTGCCGCCGATGTAGAAGAAATAACGGACATCATGGGCCTGGCATACCTTAAAGATCTCACGGCAATACTCGACATCCGGTTTGTCGCGGGTTGAAAAAAGACCGGAGGAAGGGGTTACCGCAACCGCCTCGAGATTGTGAGTGGTGGCCTCGGTGAGGTCGAGGAAATCCTCGTTGATGATCCCCCGCACCCCATGCAGGGCGCCATAAACACGGGTCACCTGGGGAAACTTCCTGGATTCCAGGACCGCCCCCACCAGACTCTGATTGATAACCGCGGTCGGGCCGCCTCCCTGGGCGACCAGGACCTTACCTGTAAGCATGGACATAGTTCTTCACTTCTCCTTTGACATTGAAATCCTTGCGGATGGAATTCCAGAGCAACAATCGGTAATTTTCGCATGGGGGGAGAGAGATTGGCAAGTTGAGTGGAGGGTTTATGATAAGCCATATGGATGGCATCGTTTATCCATTCCTTCCATCTCAACTATGAATCCCCTATAATTCTGTACAAAATGTACAAGAGGAACTCATTCATGCTCCGTCTTTCAATCACCGATTTCCGTAAAGATGCCAGCGAAGCCCTGAATCAAGTGGCCTACAAAGGAGAAAGAATTGCCCTTCAACGGCATGGGAAGGATGTGGCCGTGGTAGTGCCGGTCGAAGATTTGGAACTACTCAGGCGAATGGAGGATGAGGCAGACTTGCGCTCAGCCCGGAAAGCTAAACGCGATGCAGTCAAACACGGAACGATTCCTTTGGAGACAGTGAAGAAACACCTGGGGATTGAGTGATCCAGGATAACATTCTTCTTGTTCTTGTACTCATAATAGGACATCGAAAGCATATCTACCGTAAGGGTTGAAAAACTATATTCCTCCTCAAAAATCCTCGTAATAATGATCCTTGGCCATCGGCTGAAGAGGCTTCCGGCAATCTTCGGGGACGGATGGCAATTCCTCGGCCTCGAAACAGGGGCTTTCCGCCACCGCCTCCAGCAGTTGTGCTTGTTCGGGATATCCTTCTACGGTCGCCTCCAGTACCCACAATAACTCCAAAAGCTCATTGGTGAACTCACTGGTCCACTGTTCTGGGCGGATATCATCCAAGGGAGAAGATTTCTTTCCCGCGCCTTTCCTCATCCGGTATTTAAGCCAGGACTGAACCACTTTCAGACCGGAAACCTCGAAGCCGTAGACTTCAGGGATAACCGGACTGAACTCACCAGTGCCGACATGAAGTGTTTGCGTCGTATCGTTGTACCTGAATGATTCTGGGTAACCCTTACAATCACCGGGTATAGCCTTGACACACCTTGCTCTGCCATGTGGAACATGTCCCTTTTGTTTCCCCTTGGGGACAAAACGCTCACCGTACGTGTGCATCCACAGCAGCCGCGCCCCGGTGTCTCGAACCTTTCTGAAGAGCTCCTTATCCTTTGTGAGCGGAACACGAATCTCGCGAGTCTCCAGCTCCTCCGCATAACGCTTGGTGAATTCCGGCTGCGCCAGAATGCCATACAGGTATGCCGCGAAGTCCTCCGGAGTCACTTTATGGTGGTAGGTCTTGCCGAGGAGATCCAGGAGGCCGGGAAGGAGGTTAGGACGACGTGCTTCGGAGTCTTGGAAGAGGGGGAAGACCGCCTTGGCACCATACGAGCCGCGAAAGTGGTCGATATCAGGAATTGCCGCACAAGCTGACAAAGCTGGGCCATACCCAAGTGGCTGCGAGAAGAGACTTGCCAGATAAACCTGTTTGGGACTATGGGCGCGCCATAATGGAGGACGAAGTCTGTCACCCAAACGTCCATCCGCAAGTATCCATTGACGGTCAAAAGAACGGTATCCACAACGAACAACCGGAGGTAGTGGAGCATCCCGCGAAAGCTCAATCAATGGTTTTTGAAGCTCCATCCCTGGAAGTAGGGGAGGATACGAAAGACTCACCTTCCGATCATCGGTTTCTCGAAAAAACTTCGCCATCTCTTTCGACTTGAGAAGGAACTGCCATCGGCTTTCCAATGTTTTTCGCTCAGGGCAGATCGGCCACGTGCGGTGAAACTTCAACCCTGAGTGACGCCAAGGCATCAGATCTACAAGAAGAGGCCATTTGAAATACAGCCCTTTCCCCGGAGGTTGGAAGGGATCCTGCCAACCGCGTGGGCACGTTTTCCATTTCACGGATGAGAATTTTTTAATGGATCCAAGGATTTTGAGCTTCTCAGCACGGGTACCCTCAACCCGGGCATAATGAACCTTGGCGGGTTTTGTCCTATCTGGTTTGGAGGAATTCACCGCGATGGCGATGGCGACCGGGGTTTGTATGGCAAAGACATTGTCCGATTGCCGTGTGCCACGCCCCTCCCCACCAAGATCAAGTATCCAGAGCTCTTCACAGATCCGGCGCATGTGTTCCCGCATCCCCCGGAAGGCATCGCCATGGAGATAACTTGATGCGGTGATAAAGCTCACTACTCCCGGGCCTTTAGCTCCCGGTTGTTCAAAAACCTTCCAGAGCGCCCAACGCCAGAAGTAAACATAGAGGTTGTAAAGGTTCCGGACATGTACACCATGACCCGCCTCGATGGCAGGATCCCGGAAGTCATCGAAGATCGGATGATCACTCCCTCCATCATCTCCCCAACGGACCCAGCCGCCTGTCCTGGCTCGGTTCGTTTCGCTGGTGGCCTCATGCCGGTCATAAGGGGGATTACCGATACACACAATCACCGGAACGCTTTTCTTGACCTTGATGGCTCGTGCATGTTGATCCGCGATTGACTGGAGAATGAATGGAAGCGCCGGCGGCACTGAATTCGGACTTTCAAGGGTATCAGTCAAGTAAATGTGAGTTCCGTCCTTGGGCAACGATGCTCCTCGATCATGCAGGGCACGGCTGACGCGCAGTTCGGTCACCGCATAGGGTCCTACCATCAGCTCGAATCCATAGAGGTTGGCGGCTAATGTGGATGCCTTTCCAGGAACCGCTCCTTGTCCCTGTTCGATTTCGACTTTGCCAAGCGCGTGTTCAATTACACCGAGGAGATAGGTTCCAGTGCCTGCCGCTGGATCAAGAGTCATGACATCTTGATCCGCGAAACCAAGGGTTTTTCTAAGACGGTTTGTTAGCAGGTCATCTACCAGCCGGACCTGAGCATGAACCACCTCGAGAGGTGTGTAGTAGGCTCCAGCATCTTTTCGGAGCTTGGGATCATAGGATGCAAGAAAATCCTCGTAAAAGTATAACCAAGGTTCCGTTGAGCCGGTCAATCCTGTTAATGGTAAAGCCGTAGTGAGACGAAGAAGTAGATCCAATGATGCCGCCATCTCACTCCGCGCGTATTTGTCAGTCAGAACCTGAAGAGCTCGGGAGAGAAGGTTATGTTGGGCGGAAAGAGCGGTTACCGCGCTCTCAAGCGTCAACGTATCCGCACCCTCGCTCCGAGCCAAGAGAAGCGCAAAGGTCACTGTCTGGGCATATGCATCCGCGAATTGATCATTTGGGGCATCAGGAAAAAGCAATTGCCGCCAATCTTTTGCAATCTGGACCAGCGGAGATCCAGGATTCACAAGCGCCTCGGTCACATCCTCCCGCAACATCCGGCACAGCGGCGCGAGGAGCGCGGCGAAACCCTTGAGGTCAATCTTGCCCTTGGAATCCATTGGGATAATGGGTTCCCAAGAGAGGAAATCCCTTAACAAACCGGCGAGCGTCCTCCAGGCCAACTGCTTTCCCGCCATCCGCGGTTACATCACCTGAGAGGCGCAACGCCGCGCCTACACGTTGCCCATCCCGGAACAGCGCCCATTCGTTGCCATCACAGTAAATCAAGTTGGGGATTGCCTGAAAACGGTTCCACTGCTCACGGTTATGGCCGGTGAACCGCGCTGGATTCACCCCCATGCCAGGAGCTTTCAACTCCACATATCCCGCCAAGAGCTTGTTCAGGCTGACCGCATAGTCTGGTGTTCCCAAACGATTGGGAAGCCGCACCTCTCCCGTGCAGACAATGTCCCAGCCCAGACTCCGCGCCACCTCGCCCATGAACACCTCAAAAGGACTACGCAGCTGATCCTCCGGCTCTCCGGTAGTCACCTGTGTGAACTTATCTTTGATGGTTTCCGCGAAATGGCACAGCGCGGCGTGGATGGATTCTTGGGTG